>DATLVT010000205.1:0-19333 GCA_035577105.1 Polyangia bacterium | reverse complement strand
ACCTTCCAGGCGGAGAGCGGTGTCCTGGGCTCCGGCGCCAGCATCATCTACAGCAACACCAACGCGAACGGCGCGCGCGTCGGCAATCTGGGACCGACGGCGTTCGTGACGTTCAACAACGTCAAGTCCGCGGTGGCCGGGAGCAACGACCTGGTCATCTATTACAACAACGGGGATTGCAGCCCGGACCCCCGCTATTTCGACATCTCGGTCAACGGCGGTGCGCCACAACGCAAAACCTTTCCGGTCGTCGCTTACGGTGACTGGAATCCGGTCGGTCAGGTGAAGATCACGCTGGGCGGGTTCGTCGTCGGAAACAACACGGTCAGCTTCGTCGGCTCGGCCATCAGCGCCGGCCCCGACCTGGACTGGATCGAGATCGTCGGCGCCAGCACCGTCAACAGCGCGACCGCTCCCGGGACCTGCAACCGCACCGGCTGGACGTCGTGGGTTTCGGCCTCGCAGCCCAGCACCTCGCCCGCCAGCGCCATGGACGGTGACATCAATAGCCGCTGGACGACCGGCCGGCTGCAGGACGGCACCGACTGGTTCGCCGTCGACTTTGGCGGCCTGGTCAAGCTGAGCAGCATCACCTTGAGCACGCCGTGGACCGCCACCAACGACTACCCGGGCGGCTATGCCATCTATGGATCGGCCGACGGGAACACCTTCGACACCACGCCGTTCGTCACCGGCAAAGGCGTCCCCGGCAAGCAGACGATCAGCTTCTCGCAGCGCACCGTGCACGCCGTGAGGATCAAGCAGACCGGGACCGCCAACAGCAGCTCCTGGTGGTCGATCGGCGATTTTCAGGCCGCCTGCTCGCTTTGAACGCCTCAGCAGGCGGGTGCCTGTGCCGCACGCTCGCGCGAATCGCGTGAATCGCGCCGTGCTCCGATGGCGTCGCCGATCAGAACGCCGATGACCATCGTCGCGAAGAACACCCATCCGCGGCCCGGGGCCAGGCCCAGGGTGACGATGGCGGGCCCCGGGCAATAGCCGGCCAGGCCCCATCCCACGCCGAACACCGCAGCGCCCGCGACCAGCCGCGCGTCGATGGGCGCCTGCAGGGCCGGGGCGACTGTCGTCCCCAGGCGACGACGCTCGAGCCAGAGCGCTGTTCCGTGGACGGCAATGGCGCCACCCATGACGCCGGCCAGGCTGGGATTCCAGGCCCCCCCGAAGTCGAGGAAGGCGCGCACGCGGTGCGGATCGGTCATCCCCGACACCAGGAGACCGACGCCGAAGAGCAAGCCGGCACCGAACGCCGAGAGCATTGCCTTCATGGCGCCCTCAGCGCGGGCAACCAGTGCGACACCACGAACACAGTCAGCGCGCCCGTGGCGATGAACGTCAGCGTGGCCGCCAGCGCGCGTCGCGACAGGCGCGCCAGGCCGCAGACCCCGTGCCCCGAGGTGCACCCCCCACTGATCCGCGTGCCCAGCCCCACCAGAAACCCCGCGAGACCCAGCAGCGGCAGGCCACCGGCGTCCGCGGCGGGTCGTCCTGCCGCCGTCGCCATCGCCACCACCGTCGTCCCCGCCAGGCCGGCGATCACCAGCCCGACCAGAAACGGAACGGCCACGGTCCGATCGCCCCTCGACAGGAGCGCGCCCCGCAAGATCCCGCTGACCCCGGCGACGCGCCCATTGGCCCGCCAGTAGACGGTAGCCGCGGCGCCGATGAGGCATCCGCCCAGGATGGCGCGACCGATCTCCATCAACGTCATGAACCCAGGTCTACTTTGCGGTGACGGTGATCGTCAAACCGCGCCCAGCTCGACGCGGCGACGAGGAAGGCCGGCATTCCGGCGCGGGCCGCAGAGACGGTGTACTATCAACGTTCGTTTCAGGAGGCGCATGATGTGCAGGTTTGCCCTCTTCTCGGCCGCCGCGGTCGCCATCGCTGGTCTTGGATGCGGAAACAGTGTCGGTCCGGGCGCCACGCCGGGCGGCAGCGGGGGCGCTGCATCGGGCGGCGGAGGCGCGGGCGGCGCCATCGTCAGCGACGGCGGCCAGGGTGGGGACAGCGGCGGGAGCACCGACGTCGCCGCCGACGCTGTCATCGGCCCGCTGGTCGATGCCGGCCCCTGGGATCCCAGCTCTGTCGGCGGCGCCAGCAAGTGCGCGCAGTCGGGGTTCCAGCTTTGCGAGGACTTTGAAAGCGGCGCCATCGACAAGACGATCTGGACGGTGAGCGGAACGGCGCCCGTCATCGATGACGTTCACGTCGCGCGCGGCGGCAAGGCGCTGCACATCGCGGTGACGGGCGGGGCGTCCACGCGCCTGCGCGAGACGAAGACCTTCCGCGAGGCCGACGACACCTATTTCGGCCGTGTCTTCATCTATTTCAAATCCATCCCCACGCCCACCGGCGGCCTCAATTATTCCCACTGGACGCTGCTGGGGGCCACCGGCGACGGACCGGGCGGGGGAGGCGAGATTCGTTTTGGGGCGCAGATGTTGAACGGCGTGAACCTGTGGGGGACCGGCACAGACAACCAGAGCGCGGGCGGCACCGGCGACTGGACCAACGTCGATCAAGACCCCGCCCCCGACGGCAAGGCGGCGCACGTCCCCACCGCGGTGTGGCTGTGCCTTGAGTGGATGCACGCCGGCCCCGAAACCAACCAGACCAAGATCTGGATCGACGGCGTCGAGCATCCGTCCATCGCCACCACCAAGACGTCGCACGGGACCCGGTTGACGCGCGGCGCGCCCAGCGCGGGCATGGGCGACTTCATCCTGCCCAACTTCACGGCGCTGTGGATCGGGTGGCAGACCTACTCGGGCGCCCAGCCATACGAGCTGTGGATGGACGAGATCGCCATCGATCACACCCGGGTCGGCTGCGGAAACTGAGAAATGGCCGTTATGCGATGTGATGTATCGTCGCGGCGGAGTTCCCGTCGGAAAGTTGATGTGCGTCGGCCATCCGTCGCAAGATGGAAGTAGTGTTTTCGTCAATCGCAATTCTCCGAAGCCGCTGTGTCGTCATTCTGGTGCTTCTTGTTGGAGCCTGCGGAGGCGGCCAGGGCATCCGTGGCGACGCCGGCGTTGACCGCGGAAGCGGCGGCGGTAGCAGCGGCGACGCTCGGGGGAGCGGAGGCTCCGGTGGTTCGACGGGAATGGCCGGTGACGCAGGGACGACGCCGGACGCGGACGCAAAAGACGCATTGGACGGTGGGGGCGGCGCCACCGACGGCGGGGCAGGGGACGGCGACGTCTCGACGGGAGCCGACGATGGCGGGGGCAGCGACGTTCATCTCTGTCACAACCCACCGCCCGCTCCGGCGACAGCGGTGACGGACCAGGTCACGTTCCTGGCCGGGGTGGTCACGACGACGGTGACCGGCAGCGGGACCTACGGTGACCAGGACGGCGCCATGGCGACGGTCGCCCTTCGAGATCCGGTCTCGGTCATCATCGAGCCGGCCGGCACCCTGCTGGTCTGCGACCAGGACAACAACAAGATAAAGCGGGTGGACCCGGCATCGGGCAACGCATCGACGCTGACGGCCCAGGCCGGTTTCCTGCGCCCGTTCGGGTTCGCCTACGGAAACGGCAAGCTCTACGTCGACACCGACTTCAACGCGAGCGGCGCCAAGTCGAACCTGACCGGCACGATCTGGACGATCGATGTCATGTCGGGCGCGGCGACGGTGGTGATGCAGAACCTCGGCCGACCGCGCGGGTTGGCGGCGCTGCCGGACGGCCGGCTGGTCCTGGGCGATTATCAGAACCAGCGCGTCCGCCTGCTGGATCCCGCCGCGAAGGTCGTCAGCGATCTGGCGGGCGAGCAAGGTTGTCCCGGCAGCGACGACGGCGCGGGGATGGCTGCGCACTTTGCCACGCCCTATGGCGTCGTCGTGTTGCCAGACGGAAAAAGCATCATCGTCGCCGACTATGACAACCACGCCCTGCGGGCGATCACCCTGGCCGGGGTGGTCTCGACCTTCGCCGGGGTATCCACCCAGAAGGGCACCGTCGATGGGCCCCGGCTGTCGGCGCGTTTTCAGACGCCACAATCCCTGGCGATCGATGCGGCCGGAGACATCTTCGTGACCGATCCGACAGCCCACCGCATCCGCCGCGTGGCCGCGGACGGCACTGTCACGACCGTGGCCGGGGACGGCATGGGCGGCTTCAAGGACGGCGCCGGGATGGCGTCGCAGTTCTTTGGCGAGGAGGGGATCGACGTCAGCCGCGACGGCAAGACCCTGTACGTCGCGGATGGCACCTGGGGCCAGGACCAGCCCTACAATCGCATCCGCAGGATCGTCATCACGCCCTGATACGGTCGCGGGAATTGCGCCGGCACGGCGTGCGCTTGCGCGAAGTCTGCGGCGCATCGGTCCAACCTGTGTAAGGCGCAGCTGACAGTTTGCGCGATGCGCAGCCGAAAAATCGATTTGACTGTGAGGCCCCGTCTCCCGCAATGTGAACGGTAGGGGCGTGGAGCGCCGCCGGGCTACAGGCCCGCTGGCTGGCCCGCGGGGGGCAGACGGACCTTCTGATGGTCCTTGTCGAATAGCTCGCTGTTGGAGGTATGGATGACTCGCTCGCTTGCGCCTGTCGTGTGCTTCGTTGTGGCTCTCTTTGTCGCTGGCTGCATTGGCAGCGACGCGCCCGCCAGTCAGCCGGGCAGCGGTGGCAGCGGCAGCGGCGGCGCGTCCGCCGGAACGGGCGGCGCGGCGATTGATCTGCCGCCGGCGTCGGGCTCGGGCGGCGCCGCTGGCGGCGCCGACGGCGGCGCTGACGACGTCGCAGCACCCGACGCACCTCCGTCAGGGACGGGCGGTAGCCTCGTCGATCCCGGCAGCGAGGGCGACGGCGATCGCACCATCGGCCCCACCTATACGGCCGACCCGCGCCTGTCGGATCCGGCGGCGCCCAAGGGGACGCGGTTCTCGTTCACAATGACCGGCGCACAGAGCCAGATCTACAAGGGCGTGAACGGCAACTACACGCGCAACGTCTCTGTGTACGTGCCGTCGCAGTACAACCCGGCCAAGCCGGCGGCGCTGATGGTCACGCAGGACGCGATGGGCGGTGGCGAGCTGCCGGGTCTGCTGGACAACCTGATCAACAAGAAGATGCTGCCGGTGATCGTCGTGATCTTCGCCAGCAGCGGCGGCGGCGACGCCGTCGGCAGCGAACGCGGCCTGGAGTACGACACCGTCTCGGGCCTGTACGCCGAGTACGCCATGAAGGAGATGGTTCCGCGCGCCATCATGGAAGCGAAGACGCACAACATCGATCTGAAGTTCACCGACGATCCCGAGGGCCACGGCGTGCTGGGCGGCAGCTCGGGCGGGGCCGGTTCGTTCTCCATGGCCTGGTGGCACCCGGACTACTTCCGCCGGATCATCACCTACTCGGGTACGTACGTGACGCAGGTCCCGGCGGGCTCGCCGTTCCCGCACGGCTGCTGGATCTATCACGACATCGATCCGTACAGCGCGACGGCGCCGAACGGCCTCATCGTGGCGAATTGCGAGCCGGTGGGTGGATTCAAGGGCGACAGTAATCCCGGTCCCTGCGACACGCCGCTGTCGCAGGCCAAGTGCGAGGCAGTGACGGGCTGCCAGTGGAACACCAAGGTCAACCGCCCGTTCCGCATCTGGCACGAATCGGCGACCGGCGACCTGGGCGCCGGCGGCGCGCCCAGCGGCTATCGCAACTTTGATCTGGCCAATCAGCGCATGGCGGCCGCCTTCAAGCTGCGCGGCTATCACTATCACTATGACCACGCGCTCAGCGCCGGCCACGTCGACAGCAAAGCCGTCCGCCAGACCATCGTCGAGGCGATGCTGTACGTCTGGCGCGGCTACCCCATCGAGTGATCATGGGTCCCGGCGGAAGCGCGCCTCCGCCGGGACTGCCGGGCTTGGCTATGGATTGAAGAGACCTCCGCCGCCAAGCGGGCGAGGGTTCCACGTCGGGCCTTTCGAGCCCACGAAAGTGGGATCCGTCTGCACCTGGGTCTGCGGCCACAGCGGATCGCCAAGAGATAGTCCGGATCATGCCTGAGGAGACCGGACAAGCGCGCTTGTCGCCGGAACGCCCTTTGCCTGTTAAGCGGTCGATCCGAGAGGGAGCGGACGTCAACGTCCCGGGCCTCTGCAGATCGGATCGCCGTTCACGCCTGAGCCGCTGTCAGGTTTTCCCTGGCAGGCGACGCACGATCAACTAACCGCAAATGACCACTGTGTTATCTCTTCGCCCAGACTCATTGTTGGGTTAGTTGCCAACAGACCGGACAGATTCCCAGGACGCCCGGGCGATCGCCGGGGCTCTCCCTGTCCCGGCTGTTGCGTTGGTCCCGCCGTGGCAGGCGCGCCTGGCGGACGCAGTGCCCATGCCCGCCGACGAACACTGCCAGTGGTTGGTTGCTGCCGCCGCCGACCACGCCATCTTCATGCTTGATGAACAGGGGCGAATCGCCAGCTGGAACCCGGCTGCCCAGCGGATGACCGGCTTCGCCCCCGACGACGTGATCGGGCGCCCCTCCTCGTGCCTCTACCCTCCGGAGGACGTGCAGGCCGGCAAGCATGGGGCCGTCCTGCACGTCGCTGCGTTGCAGGGCAAGATCCAGGACGACGGCTGGAGGGTGAGGAAGGACGGCTCGCGCTTCTGGGCCGAGGTGGTCATCACGGTGATCGGCGATTCATCGAGCGGGCTGCTGGGTTATGCCGAGGTGGTGCGCGACGGCACGGAACGGATGAATCTGGAGCAGGATCTGGCCGACGCCCACGATCGGATGCGGGCGCTGGTCGCTCGCCTGGCGGAGGTCGCCGAGCAAGAGAAGCTGCGGCTGTCTCGGGAGATCCACGACGTCCTGGGGCAGGAGCTGACCGGCCTCAAGCTGGACGTGAGCTGGCTGGCGCGGCGGATGGCGCTGGTGCCCGATCTGACACGAGACCCGCTGCTGAAGCGTCTGGGAACAATGGCCTCCCAGATCGACGGCTGCGTCCAGACGGTGAGGCGCATCGCCACGGGCCTGCGTCCGGGCGTCCTCGACGATCTCGGCCTGGACGAGGCCATTGAATGGCAGGCCCATGAATTTCAGTCGCGGTCCGGCATCCGGGTCGAGCTCTCCTTGCCGGAAGGCGAGCTCAAGCTGGATCGGGATCGCGCCACGGCGATCTTCCGCATCTTCCAGGAGCTGATCACCAACGTGGCCCGGCATTCGGGGGCGACCGGGGTGTCGGTGCAGCTCACGCCGGAAGCGGGATGGGTTGTGCTGGAGGTTGGCGACAATGGTCGGGGTATAACCGCCGCCGAGCTGGCGATGCCGAACGCGCTGGGCTTGCTGGGCATGCGCGAGCGCGCCGCTCAGTTCGGAGGCTCGCTGGAGATCCAGGGCACCAAGGGGCAGGGCACGCGAGCCGTGATCCGGATGCCGGTGTGAAAATGTCGCCACCCGAATTTCCACCCATTCTCCTGGTCGACGATCACGCGGTGGTGCGTCGAGGCCTGCGCGAGCTGCTGGGCGAGGAGTTCCCCAGCGCCGAGTTCGGGGAGGCCGCCTCGGGCGCCGACGCGCTGATTCAGATCGGCAAGCGCCCCTGGGGACTGGTCATCCTTGACGTTTCGTTACCAGGGCGCGACGGGTTGGCGATCCTGAAGGAGGCGCTGGCGCTGCGACCAGGTATGCCGGTCATGATCCTCAGCGTCCACGGCGAGGACCAGTACGCCATCCGGGCCCTGCGGGCCGGGGCCTCGGGCTACGTGACGAAGGAGACGGCGCCCGAGGATCTCACCGCTGCCGTGAGGAAGGTCCTGCAGGGCGGCCGTTACGTCAGCCCCAGGCTGGCCGAGAAGATGGCCGCCGCCCTGGCCACCCGGGACGGGACCTCGCAGCTGTTGCACGAAGGTCTCTCCGACCGGGAGCTGCAGGTGCTGCGCATGCTGGCCGTGGGCAAGTCCGTCAAGGAGATCGGCGCCGACCTGGCCCTCAGCGAGAAGACCATCAGCACCTATCGAACGCGGATCATCGGAAAGATGAACATGCGCTCGAACGCGGAGCTTATGCGCTACGCGCTGCGGGCCGGCCTGGTCGAGTAGTCGCGTCGAGACCCCGAGGGGCGGAGGACGTCCTGTAGGACGGAGCCTGACGTCACGCGCAGCCAGATCCCGACAGGGAGATCAGCATCGCGCCGCCACCGGTGGCCTCGGGGAAATGCCGATGTGGCAAGGGCCAAACGCACGGCCGTCCGCGCGCACCCGTCACCACAGGAGCGTCCCATGCAAGAAGCTCGAACCGACAGCGAGACCCGAAAGCCGGCCGAAATGGCCGCCGACCTCATGGCGCTGCAGGCGTCGATCGTTGATTCCGCCCTGGACAGCATCATCTCGGGGACGGCCGAGAACGTGATCACCAGCTGGAACCGGGGCGCCGAGGCGATGTACGGCTACTCCGCTGAAGAGATCCTGGGCAAGTCGGGATCCATCCTCAGCAACGAGGGTGTCGATGAGATGGAGGAGATCGTCGCGAAGTTGCGGCGCGGCGAGCGGGTCGAACACTTCGAGACGCTGCGGCGGCGCAAGGACGGCCGGACCATCTCGGTGTCGATCGCCGCTTCGCCCATCTATGACGTCGCCGGGGCGCTGGTCGGCATCTCGTCGATCGGCTCCGACATCACGGCGCGCAAGAACGCCGAGCGGCAGGCTGGCACCGACTCGCAGTACGCGCGCAGCCTCATCGAGGCCACGGCCGATCCGCTGGTCACCATCAGCGCCGAGGGCAAGATCACCGACGTCAACGCCGGCCTGATCAAGGTCACGGGCCAGCCGCGCGAGACCCTGATCGGCACGGACTTTTTCGACTACTTCACCGAGCCCGACAAGGCTCGCGAGGGATACCAGGAGGCCTTCTCCAAAGGGTCGGTCACCGACTATCCGCTCACCATCCGGCACAAGGAGGGCAAGCTGACCGAGGTCCTCTACAACGCCAGCGTCTACAAGGACCCCCAGGGCCGGGTCCAGGGCGTGGTGGCGGTGGCCCGCGACGTCACCCAGCAGAAGAAGGCGGGCGAGGAACGTTCGCGGTTGGCCGCCCTGGTCGACACCACCATGGACGCCTTCATCGGCAAATCGCTGGTGGGCGTGGTGACCAGCTGGAACAAGGGCGCCGCGCGCACGTTCGGCTATACCGCGGACGAGATGATCGGGCAGCCGGTCTCAATGCTGATTCCGCCGCACCTGCGGGAAGAGGACCAGAGGATGCTGGCCAAACTGAGCCGCGACGGGCGCCTCGAGCCCTACGAGACGCTGCGGGTTCGCAAGTCGGGCGAAATCTTCGACGTCCTTTTGACGATCTCGACGGTTCAAGATCTCGACGGTCGGATCATCGGCGCCTCCAGCATCGCCCGGGACATCACCACCCAGAAGCACGCCTCGCAATACGCGCGCAGCCTCATCGAGGCCAGCCTTGATCCGCTGGTCACCATCAGCCCGGAAGGAAGAATGACCGACGTCAACGAAGCCACCGTCAGGGTCACCGGGGTGCCCCGCGAGCGGCTGATCGGGACGGATTTCTCTGACTACTTCGCCGAGCCCGAAAAAGCGCGGGCCGGCTATCAGCAGGTCTTCACCACCGGCTTCGTCACCGACTATCCCCTCACCATGCGGCACAAGGACGGCATGCAGACCAACGTCCTTTACACCGCGTCGCTGTACAAGGACGTGCGCGGCAACGTGCTGGGCGTGTTCGCGGCCGCGCGCGACGTCACGGCGCAACGAAAAGCAGAGGCCGAGGTCGCGGTCCAGCGGGCCAGGGAGCTGGAGCGGCTGGCGGAGATGGAACGCTTTCAGAAGCTGACCGTCGGCCGTGAGCTGAAGATGATCGAGCTGAAGAGGGAGATCGAAGAGCTGAAGAAGCCCCTGGCGGGAGGGGCGAGTGCCCGATGAAGGGCGCGGCCGACCCAGGCGAGATCTCCCCGGCCGCGTACTCGCTGGCGCTGGCCAATATCCTGGAGGACTTCGCCGCTGAGCGGATCGGGCAGGACGCCAGCCAGAAGGCCCTGCTGAACATTCTGGATGACGTCGGCTCGGAGAAGGTGCGCCTGGAGGACACGCAGCGGGCGATCTTGAACATCGCCGACGATGGAGAGGCGGAACGTCTCCGTCTGCGAGAGTCCCAGAAGGCGGTGCTGAATATTCTGGACGATCTGGGCGGGGAGAAGGCGCTGCTGGAGAAGACGCAGAGCGAAGTGCTCCGTTCCGAGCAGACCGTACGCGCCTCCCTGCGGGAGAAGGAGGTGCTCCTCAAGGAGATCCATCACCGGGTGAAGAACAACCTCCAGGTGATCTCCAGCCTGCTGAATCTTCAGGCCCGCTATCTGCCCGATCCGGCGGCGCGCGCCATCTTCAGCCAGAGCCAGAACCGCGTGCAATCGATCGCCCTGGTCCACGAGAGGCTCTACGAGAGCGCTGACCTGTCACACGTCAACTTTGCCAAGTACCTGGCGGTGCTGCTGGACAACGTCTTCGACACCCATGACGCCACCAACCGAGGCATCTCCAAGGTCATCGACGTCGGCGACGCGAACCTCACCGTTGACGTGGCCATTCCTTGCGGCCTGATCGTGAACGAGCTGGTGACCAACACCCTCAAGCACGCGTTCCCGGGCGGCCGCCACGGAACGGTGCGCGTCAGCCTGCGCGAGACCGAGGATGGGATCCTGGACTTGCTGGTGCAAGACGACGGCGTGGGCATGCCGGCCGGGATCGATCCGCGGAACACGGTGTCGCTAGGGCTGGATCTGGTGGTGACGTTCGCGGAGCAGCTGAACGCCGAGATGGACATCGTGCGCCAGGGCGGCACGTCTTTCCGGTTCCGATTCCGAAAGGGGGACCAGTGACGCTGGCCCTCAAGCAACCGCAGACAACCGGCATTCCTGAAGGGCGGCTCATGCAGCTTGCGAAGACGATTCTTGTGGTCGAGGACGAGCGGGTCGTGGCCCGGGACATCCAGCGCAGCCTGGTGGATCTGGGCTACAAGGTGCCCGCCACCGCCGCGTCGGCCGAGCAAGCCATCCGGCTGGCCTCCGAACGCTGTCCGGACCTGGTGCTCATGGACATCAGGATCAAAGGCGAGCGGGACGGGATCGAGGCGGCCACCATCCTTCGCCAGCGGTTCGACGTCCCGATCGTCTATCTCACGGCCTACGCCGACGAGCCCACGGTCGAGCGCGCCAAGCTGACCCAGCCGTTCGGATACCTGATGAAGCCGGTCAAGACCTACGAGCTGCGCAGCGCCATCGAGATCGCCCTGTTCAAGCATGAGATGGACAAGCAGCTACGCGATCGCGAGCGGTGGCTGGCCACCACGATGCGATCGATCGGCGACGCCATCATCTCGACCGATGCGTCGGGGCGGATCAACTACATGAACCCGGTCGCCGAGACGCTGACCGGCTGGAAGGCCGAACAGGCCCGCGGGCGCATGTCCGAAGAGGTGCTGCGCCTGGTGCGTGACGATCGCAGCCGGACACCGATGGCGAACCCGTTGCAGACGGCCCTGGACGAAGGCCACGGGCTCAGTGTTGACGGGGTCCTGCTCCGCGCCGCCGGCAATGAGCACTTCATCTCGGACAGCGCCGCGCCGATCATCGGCGACGGCGGAGCGGTGATGGGTGCGGTCATGGTCTTCCGCGACGTGGGCGAGCAGCGCCGGCTGCAGCGGCAGCTGGAGCTGGCCGACCGTCTGGCGACAGTGGGGACCATGGCGGCCGGCGTTGCCCACGAGGTGAACAACCCGCTGACCTATATTCTCTCCAACATCGGCCTGGTTCTTGAGGAAGTCCGACAGCGGCTGGGTCAGCCTGGATCTGTCGCCAATCGGGCCTGGATGAAGGAGATGGAGGCCGCGCTGGCCGATGCCCAGGAGGGGACCAAGCGGATCGGGAAGATCGTCTCCGACCTCAAGACCTTCACGCGACCGGCCGCCGAGGTGACCGAGACGGCGGACCTCAACGAGGTCCTCAACTGGAGCCTCGAGGTCGCCGGACACGAGCTGATGGCGCGGGCGCGCGTTGTTCGACACCTGGGCGAGGTCCCGCCCGTGAACGCCAGCCCGACGCGGCTGGGCCAGGTGTTCGTGAACCTGATCATCAACGCGGCCCACGCGCTGGATCCCGCACAGCGTGAGACGAATGAGATCGTCTTGACCAGCCGCACCGATGCCCAGGGACGGGCCGTTGCGGAGATCCGGGACACCGGTTGCGGGATGACCGGCGACGTGATGAAGAAGGCGTTCGACCCCTTCTTCACCACCAAGCCGGCCGGCCAGGGGACGGGCCTGGGACTGTCGGTCAGCCACGGGATCGTCGAGTCGTGCGGCGGAACGATCGTCTTCGAGAGCGAGCCTGGAAAAGGGACGGTGGCGCGGGTCGTTCTTCCCCCTGGCCTGGCGAAGCAGCGGGCGGTTCAACCCGAGGAGTCGCCGGCCGTGATCGGCCCGCGGGGTTATCTGCTGGTCGTGGATGACGAACCTCTGGTGCGGTCCGCGCTTCGGCGCGTGCTGGGCGGCCAGCACGCCATCACCTGTCCGAAGACCCTCGGGGAGGCGCGGGCGCTGGTCGCGGGCGGTATGCACTTCGATCTGATCCTGTGCGATCTCAACGAGCCGGGACTGGCCGGCAAGGCTTTCTACGACGAGATCATGGCCCGGGAGCCCGAGCAGGCGCGGCGCATCGTGTTCCTCACCGGGGGAACATTGGCGGCGGACATCGTCGACTTTCTGAAATCGATTCCCAATCGCTGCATTGGAAAGCCCTGCGACACGAAGGACCTGCGCCGGCTGGTGAACGAGCTGATGGCAGGGATGGGTCCGATACCCGGCCCCACCGACGTTGCGGACGCTCTCCGGCTGGCAACCAGCCCGTGACGGCGAACAAACGAGACCAGGCACACATGGACAGCGACGTGATCATGAAGGACGACAACGAGAACGCGAGCGAGGCGACGTACGAAGCCGTCAGCGAAGGGGCGAGCGAAGCGAAGAGAATTCTCGTCGTCGAGGACGAGCGCATCATCGCCCGGGATATCTGCAAGACCCTGGAGGAGATGGGCTACGTCGTTTGTGGGACCGCCCGATCGTCGAACGAGGCCCTGGACCAGGCAGCCGCCCATCGTCCGGCGCTGGTGCTGATGGACATCCGCATCGCCGGTCAGATGGACGGCGTCGAGGCGGCAGCGGAGATCAAACGCCGGCACCAGGTGCCGATCGTCTTTCTGACCGGAAACACGGATGAGTCGACCCTGCAGCGGGCCTTTCGCTCCCAGCCGGACGGCTATCTGTCCAAACCGTTCACGCGGGCGACCCTGCGCAGTGCGATCGAGGTCGCCATCCAGAGGCATGGCGTCGAGGAGCGGCTGCGCCGGATGAACGAGGAGCTGGCCGCGCAGAAGCTTCAACTGGAGAAGAGGGCCGACGAGCTGGGGATGCTCAGCGAGATGGGTGATTTCCTGCAGCTCTGCGACAGCGCAGACGAGGTGCTGGCCATCGTGGCCAGGTTTGGACGCCAGCTATTCCCGGACGACAGCGGCGCGCTGTATCTCCTTGATGGCTCGGGCGACAGCTTGACGGCAGCCACCACCTGGGGCCAGGGACCGATCCAACCCGGGTTTGACCTGGACGGTTGCCGCGCCTTGCGCCGGGGTCATACCCATCGCGTCGTGCCGCCCGAGGACCAGCTCCGCTGTGCCCACTTCGAGGCGTCCACCTCGATCGCCTCGGTATGCGTCCCCATGATGACGAACGGCACCTCGCACGGCGTCCTGTCGGTGAGCTTCCCCTTCGCCGGTCTGCATGCGTCCGCGATATGGGCGAAGGAACAGCTGACGACGGTGCTGGCCCAGCGGATCAGCCTCACCCTGACGAACCTGCGGATCAAGGAACAGCTCAAGCGGGAATCAATTCTCGATCCACTCACCGGCCTCTACAACCGCAGGTACATGACCAGCGCGTTCGACCGCGAGCTTCGACTGGCCTCACGGACCAATCGTCCGATCGGCGTCATCATCTTCGACGTCGATGGCTTCAAGCAGGTCAATGATCAGTTTGGTCACGCCGCCGCGGACAGGGCGCTGTGCGAGCTGGCCAAGCTGCTGCGCTCTCGCATTCGCGCCTATGACGTGCCCATCCGCTATGGCGGTGACGAGGTGGTGGTGCTGCTTCCCGACACCACCCTTGACGGCGCCCGGGCGGTCGCCGACAAGCTCCTGCAGAGCGTGCGAAATCAAGAGATCCGTCACCGGGGAAGCATCATTCCGATCAGCATCTCCGTGGGCGTGGCCGCCTACCCCCTGCACGGTCGCAACCCCGAGTCGATTCTTCGCGCCGCGGACCTGGCGCTTTACCGCGCCAAGGCGGAAGGGCGTGATCGTGTGGTGGTTGCCGAAGACGACGCGCCATCTTCACCCGACGTCAAACCACCTCCCGAATGTGCGAGGGAAGAGACCGGTCTTCCAGGACAGCGCGATCCGTTCCCGCCGCAAGCGCCGGCGTGAACAGGCTCTGCTGCCCGCGGAGACTCTGACGGCGCGACATCGTCGTCACTGCGGCGTCAACGTCGCGTCGAAGGTCTCGGTACAGGTGGTCCCATCGGCGCACGTGATGTCCATGGTGTCGGTGCCCGAGCCGCCGGTCGCCTGGAAATCGGTGAACGCGATCGCGTCCGTGCCCATGCAACTGGCGTGGCTGGCATCCTGCGAGAAGAAGGTGACGGTCAGCTTGAGGTGGATGACCCCGCACGACACGCCCTTCATCGGCGTGAAGGTCTCGTTCCCGTTCAGGGAAGTCACCCCGGCGACCACCCCCGCCGGGCAAGGACCCGCTCCATTCATGCGCGACACCGCGATCGACTTGCCCTCCGGGACGCAGGGGGCGCCACCGCCGCCACATCCGGCGAGGGCGCCCAGGCCCAGCAACATCCACCTCAGACCGCGTCGTCCCGTCATGCCCATGGCCGTCGAGGGTACACGCCGCCTGGCACCGCCGCCACCAGTGTCACCGGGGCGTTGCGCATCCGTTCGGATCTCGTCACCGCCGCCCGCGGGGATCTGTGCCAAAGAAGAGGCCAGTCCAAAGGAACGGCGTCTTCACCGACTTTACCAGCACCGCCTTCGCGTCCCGGGTGACCTTTCTGCACGAGACCGGCCGCTGAGGCGGACCGCAGTTTCGCTGCAACATCGGCATCGCCAGCGGCGCTGAGCGCCGCCCCGGACTGACGACGGTCGTCGTTGCGCACCCGGCCGACAGGGCGCACCGCGGCGTGCGCCGGCCTTGACCCCAGGCGGTGATCCGCTTATATCCTTATATCTAGATACAGGGATTCTGTCATGAACCTCGCCCAGCAAGTCGACACCCTCACCATCCTTGGCGATGAGAATCGCCTTCGCCTCTGTCTGCTCCTGCGCCGACGCGAGCTGTGTGTCACCGACCTGGTGCGGGTGACGGGAATGGCGCAATCCCGGGTGTCGACGCACCTGGGCAGGCTGCGCGAAGCCGGCTTCGTGCAGGATCGCCGGCAGGGGGCGCAGGCCTTCTATGCGCTGGCCAGCGACGGACTGCCCGGCGCGGTTCGCGTCGTCCTGGACGAGGCGACCAGCTCGGGCGACCCGACCCTGGAGGGCGATCAGCGGCGCCTGGCCGAGCTGGACGCCGAGCGGCGGGAAGGGCTGCCGGAATCCGCGGTCGACGAGATCGAGCGTGACTATTCGCCCGGGCGCACCTGGCACTCGCTGGCGGTGGGGGTCTCGGCCCTCCTCAAGCTGGGTGACGTGCTCGACGCCGGCTCGGGTGACGGCGCCGCGGCCAGCTCGCTGGCCCCGTATTGCCGTTCCCTGACCTGTGTCGACACCAACCCGCGCATGATTGAAGTGGCGCGAGAGCGGCTGGCGCGCTTTCCTCACGTTCGTGCCCAGGTCGCCGATCTTCACGACCTTCCCTTTCAAGACGCGTCGTTCGACGCCGTGCTGATGTTTCACACGCTGACCTACGCCGAAAAGCCGCCCCGCGCCCTGGCCGAGTGCGCCCGCGTGCTGCGCCCCGGCGGGCGGCTGGTCCTGCTGTGTCTGGACGAGCATCGCCAGATGGACGTGACGGCCCGCTATGGAGAGCGTCACCCGGGCTTTTCCCCGCGAGCCGTTCGGAATTTGTTGTCACGCGCTGGCCTGTCGGTCATCACCACCGAGATCGCCTGCCGCGAGATCAAGAAGCCGCACCTGCAGGTGGTGCTGGCCATCGCCGACAAGCCCGGCAAGACCAAGAAGGCGACAGGTTGATGAAGACGATGACCCACCCGCTGCAAAAACTCCTGGAGACCCGCATCGCCATCATCGATGGCGCCATGGGGACCACCATCCGCACCTACGGGATGACGGAGGCCGACATTCGCGGCTCGCGATTCAAGGACGCCCCCAAGGACCTCCTGAACAACGGCGATCTGTTTTCGCTGACCCAGCCGGCGATGATCTGCGACATCCACCGCCGCTTTCTTGAGGCCGGCGCCGACATCATCGAGACCAACACCTTCGGCGCCACCAGCATCGCCCAGAGCGAGTTCTTCGTCGACGATCCGCGCGAACGCGGCGGCCGCAAGGATCCGGCCTTCTATCAGAAGATCATCGACGACCCGTTCCTGGACGGGCTGGCCTGGGAGATCAACGAACAGTCGGCGCGGCAATGCCGCGAGTGGGCCGACCGGGTCGCCAACGCCGACGGCCAGCGCCGCTACGTGGCCGGCGCCATCGGGCCTTTGACCGTGTCGCTGTCAAACTCGCCCGACGCCGAGGACTCCGGCTTTCGCGTGGTGACGTTCGATCAGGTCAAGGCGGCTTACGTCCGTCAGGTGCGCGCCCTGATCGCCGGGGGCAGCGACGTGCTGCTGGTCGAGACCATCTTCGATTCGCTGAACGCCAAGGCGGCCCTGGTGGCCATCCAGGAGGTGTTCGCCCAGGATCGTCTGGAGCTGCCGGTGATGATCTCGGCGGCGGTCGGGCGGGGCGGCGAGACCATTATCTCGGCGCAGACCGTGGAGGCGCTGTGGAGCGCGGTCGAGCACATCAAGCCGCTGTCGGTGGGGCTCAACTGTTCGCTGGGCCCCGACCTGATGTATCCGTTTCTGTCGGATCTCGCCGAGAAGTCCAGCGCGGCCATCTCCTGCTATCCGAATGCGGGCCTGCCGAACCCGCTGTCGCCGACCGGCTTCGATCTGGAGCCGGCCGACATGGCTCGTTACCTGGGGCAGTTCGCCCAGGCCGGCCTGCTGAACATCGCCGGCGGCTGCTGCGGCAACACGCCGGAGCACATCGCCGCCATCGCCCGGCAGCTCCGTGACATGCCCCCGCGCCAGGTCGAGGAGCGGTCGCCGGGAAAGGGGAGGGTGAGCGTCTCTGTCCCCGTCGAGGTTCCGTCCGAGATGCCGCCCCCCCGGCCCCTGCGTCTGTCCGGCTCGCAGCCGTTCACCCAGCAGATCGGCGTCTACATGATGATCGGCGAGCGCACCAACGTGGCGGGCTCGCCCAGGTTCGCCAAGCTGATCAAGGAAGGGAAGTTCGAGGAGGCCGTCAGCGTGGCCCGCCAGCAGGTGGAGAACGGCGCCAACGTCATCGACATCTGCATGGACGAGGGGATGATCGACGGCGTGGCGGCCATGAGCCGCTATCTGTCGTTGCTGGCCAGCGAGCCCGAGGTGGCCAAGGTCCCCTTCATGGTCGACTCGTCCAAGTGGGAGGTCATCGAGGCGGGCATCAAGTGCCTGCAGGGCAAGGGCATCGTGAAGTCGCTGTCGCTGAAGGAAGGCGAAGAGAAGTTCCGCCAGAATGCGCGCACCGTGCTGAAGTACGGCGCCGCCGTGGTGGTGATGGCCTTCGACGAGGCGGGCCAGGCGGCCACGTACGAGGACAAGATCCGCATCTGCACGCGGGCCTACCGCATCCTGGTCGACGAGGTGGGCTTTGCGCCCGAGGACATCATCTTCGACCCGAACATCCTGACCGTCGGCACCGGGATGGAGGAGCACAACAACTACGCGGTCGACTTCATCAACGCCACCCGCTGGATCAAGACCCACCTGCCGCACGCCAAGGTCAGCGGCGGCGTGTCGAACATCTCCTTCAGCTTTCGCGGAAACAACCGCGTCCGCGAGGCCATGCATTCCGCCTTCCTGTACCACGCCATCCAGGCCGGCATGGACATGGGCATCGTCAACGCCGGGATGCTGGAGGTGTACGAGGAGATCCCGACCGAGCTGCGCGACCTGGTCGAGGACGTCCTGCTGAACCGGCGGCCCGACGCCACGGAGCGGCTGGTCGACTTCGGCGAGCGGTTGAAGGCCGCCGACAGCGGCGCCACGCTGGACGAGCAGCAGAAGCAGCAGAAGCAACAGAAGGACGAGGAGTGGCGCAAGGGCTCGGTCGAGGCGCGTCTGTCGCACGCCCTGGTCAAGGGCATCGAGACGTACATCGACGCCGACACCGAAGAGGCGCGCACCAAGCTGGGCCGGCCGCTGTCCGTCATCGAAGGCCCGCTGATGGACGGCATGGGCGTGGTCGGCGATCTGTTCGGCGCCGGCAAGATGTTCCTGCCCCAGGTGGTCAAGTCGGCGCGGGTCATGAAGAAGGCCGTCGCCTACCTGACGCCGTTCATGGAGGCAGAGAAGGCGGCCAACGCCGCCGCCGGCCGCGAGGTCAAGACGCAGGGGAAGGTCGTCCTGGCCACAGTGAAAGGCGACGTTCACGACATCGGCAAGAACATCGTGGGCGTCGTCCTCGCCTGCAACAACTATCAGGTCATCGACATGGGCGTCATGGTCCCGTGCGAGAAGATTCTCGAGCGCGCCCGGGCTGAGAAGGCTGACCTCATCGGGCTATCCGGTCTCATCACCCCGTCGCTGGACGAGATGGCCCACGTGGCGCGCGAGATGGAACGACAGGGCTTCAAGGTTCCCCTGTTGATCGGCGGCGCCACCACCAGCCGCGCCCACACCGCCATCAAGATCGCCCCGCACTATAGCGAGCCGACGGTGCACGTGCTGGACGCCAGTCGCGCCGTGCCGGTGACCACCAGCTTGCTCAGCGACGATGGCAAGCCGGCCTTCGTCGCCCAGCACCGGGCGGACTATGACCAGCTACGCAAGGCCCACGCCACACCACGACACAAGCTGGTCTCCCTGGAGACGGCGCGCGCCCACCGGGCGCCGATTCAGTGGCGGGCCGAGGATGTGCCGGTGCCCAGCTTCACGGGGGTGCGCGTCCTGCATGACGTGCCCCTGGCCACCTTGCGCGAGTATATCGACTGGACGCCCTTTTTCCACACGTGG
>DATLVT010000204.1:0-8771 GCA_035577105.1 Polyangia bacterium | reverse complement strand
CGAGGCTTCGCGCGATCGGCTGCGCGGGTTGCGTGGCGGCCTGCGCCAGCGACTGGTGACATCGGGGCTGACCGACGGACCACGCTTTGCCGCCGCCTTCGAGGACGGGCTGCGCAGCGTGTGGCGCGACCATTGCCAGCGCCAGCAAGACCCGTCGTCCGCATCGACATTGCCGGCCGGCACGGCGCTGGTTTCCATGACGGGCGGTACCCAGGTGGCGGTCGCGGACGCCATCAATCAGCTGACGGCCTATGTCCTCACCGAACAGCAGGACTGGTTCGAAGACGAGATCGCCTTCGTGCGCGCCGCCATCAACCGCGGCGAGCACGCCGTCGACATCGGCGCCAACCACGGCGTCTACGCCTTGTCACTGGCCCGCGGCGTGGGCGCCGATGGGTCGGTCTGGGCCTTCGAACCGGAACCCACGGCCGCCGCGCGCCTGCGCCTGGCCATCGCCGCCAACCGATTCGCCAACCTGACGCTGGTCGAGATGGCGCTGTCGGATCACGGCGGCGCCGGCCGCCTCCTGGCCGGCGTCCACAGCGAACTGGCGGCTCTGGGCGACGACCAAGGCGACAACGATCGATCGCCTGGGTACGACGTGGCGCTGACGACGCTGGACCAGTGCGCGCCCCGCCTCGACATCAAGAACGTCGCCTTCGTGAAGATGGACGCCGAGGGTGCCGAGCCGGCCATCATCGAGGGCGGTCGCCGGTTCTTCGCCCAGGAATCGCCGCTGGTCATGTTCGAGGTACGGCACGGCGCCGCCATTCACCGGCCCACCGTCGACGCCATCGCCGGCATGGGCTACCAACGTTTTCGTCTGGTCCCCGGTCTGATGCTGCTGGTCCCCGTCGACGATCCGGACGCCCTGGATCCGTATCAATTGAACCTCTTCGCCTGCAAGGCCGACCGAGCGGCGCGACTGGCCGACCGGGGTCTGCTGGTGAGGCGGCTGCGCGCCGCCGGGGAGGCCCCCGCCCGAACCTGGCTCACCCACCTGCGCCCGCTGGCCGTCGCGAGAGCCTTCGGCGCCGGCTGGCGCAACGCCGCCGGCGCCGACGAACAGCCGTACTTCGCCGCGCTGGATCACCACGCGCTGGCCCAGCGCCCACTGGATCCGCCGGACGTCCGTTACGCCCACCTGATGAGAGCCGTCGAGCTGGGCGCCGAGGCGCTGGCCCGGTGGCCAGAAATCCCCGTGCTGCAAACCGTGGCGCGACTGGCCTGGGAGGCAGGCTTCCGCGCCGTGGCCGTGCAGACGCTGAACACGCTGGTCCAGCGCTGCCTGGAAGAAGGCGATCCGATGACCAGCGTCCCTTTCCTGCCGGCCTGCCCGCGTTTCGATCAGGTGGCACCGCTGGACGGCGATCTGCGCCGCTGGGTGCTGGCCGCCGCGCTGGAGCAGCGCGAGCGGCTGCGCGCGTTCTCGTCGTTCTATACGGCGCGCGATCCCCAGACCCGCCCGACGCTGGAGACCATGGCCGCCCTCGGCTATCAAAGCCCCGAGATGGCCCGCCGCCTGGCCCTGGTGAAGCGTTTGACAACCTGAGCAATTATCCTTTACCAATTTGCTCTCGTTGTGTACGTTCCGCCGCCGGAGAGTTCTCGTGAGAAAAATTCCGCTGGGTTTCTTGCTGTCCACGGCCGCGATCGTCCAGCTGTCGCTGGCGACGGCGTACGCGCAAACCACCACCGCCCCGCCTGCCACGGCCCCCGCCGCGCCCTCAAATCCGCCGCCGCCGTCCGACGCACCGGCGGCACCCCTGATCGAATCGCCTCCCGCACCACCCTCCGCGGCGGTTCCCACGCCGGAGCTCCCAGCGCCAGCGGCGGTGTCGGCGCCGCAACCTCCCGCGCGCAGATCACCGGTCGTCACCCTGCTGGCCACGTCTCAGGAGACCGTGCTTCAAGAAAAAGATGAGGGCCGTGATTGGTTGACGGTGTGTCGGGGCCGCTGCGAACGCCGCCAAGATCCAGCCGGGGTCTATCGGGTTGGTGGCCGCGGCCTGTACCCTTCCCAGACCTTCATGCTCCCGCGCGACGCGGAGCAGGTGGAGATCAAGGCCCGCATGGGTTCGAAGGTCTCGCGCGTCGCCGGAACCATCATCGGGATCGGTGGTCTCGCCTCGTTGGCCTTGAACGGATTCGTCTATGCAGTGGTCGGTGACGATGCCGACTCCAGCGGCAAGAAGTTCGACAAGGGTCCACTGGTCGTCGGAATGATCATCGGCGGCCTGGGCGCCGTCATCGGACTGCTGATGGCCACCACCTCCAGCACCTCGGTCGAGGTGCGCGATCACCTCAGTCCGCCGGCGCCGGTCGAATAGCCGCATCGAACGGTTCGAACGACAGTTGCTCTTGCCGGCGGCTGACCTATGTTTGCCCTGCCATGAAATGGGAAGAGGAACGTCGCAGCGACAACGTTGAAGACCGTCGTGGCATCTCCTTGCGCGGCGGGGCCATCGGCCTGGGGAGCGTCGTCGTGGCCCTGGTGGCGGCGCTGCTGGGCGCGCCCGACGATCTGGTTCGAAAGCTTCTCGGCGGCGGCGACGGCACCACCACCAGCGTGCAGAACCCGCAGCCGCGCAACCCCCAGGAAGAAAAGCTGGCTGATTTTGTCAGCGTCATCCTGGCCAGCACGGAAGACGTCTGGTCGGCCGTGCTGCCGGCCAGCGGACCTCGGTATACACCGCCCAAGCTGGTGCTGTTCAGCGACGCGGTCGAATCCGCCTGCGGCATGAACAGCGCCGCCGTGGGGCCTTTCTATTGCCCGCCCGATCGCAAGGTTTACCTGGATCTGCATTTCTTCGCCGAGCTGGACCGCCGGTTCGGCGCCCCCGGCGATTTCGCCCAGGCCTACGTGGTCGGCCACGAGGTCGGCCATCACGTGCAAAATCTCCTGGGTATCTCGGCGCGCGCGGAGAGCGAGCGCGCCCGGCTGTCCCGCGCCGACGGCAATCACCTGTCGGTGGAGATCGAGCTGCAGGCCGATTGCCTGGCCGGGGTCTGGGCCTTTCACGCCAACCGCACCCGGCGGCTGCTGGAACCGGGTGACGTCGAGGAGGGCCTGCGCGCGGCGGCGGCCATCGGCGACGACACCCTTCAAAAGGCGGCCCGCGGCCGGGTCGTCCCCGAATCGTTCACGCACGGTTCGTCGGCGCAGCGAACCCACTGGCTGAAGCGCGGCCTGCAGAGCGGGCGTGTCGCCGACTGCGACACCTTCAGCGCCACCAGCCTCTGATTTTTTTCAGACAGCGACGGTGACCGCGCCCGCGCCGGCCAGCTCCTCGGCCAGGCGGCGGCGCGCGTGAAAGAGGCGGGACATGATCGTTCCCACCGGGCAATGAACGATGTCGGCGATCTCCTGATACGATTCGCCGTCCAGCTCGCGCAGCGACAACGCCTGCCGATGCGTGGGCGACAGCCGGTCCAGCGCGCCGTGAACCATGGCCGCCGCCTCGGCGCGCAGGTACTGGCGCTCGGGCGTCTCGCTGTTGTTTTCGTGCCGGTCGGGATCAACTGTGTCGGCGACGGCGTCGCCTGTGGCCCCGTCGCGCATGGCAAATCGATCGTGGCGCGCCGGCTGGCGGCGCAGTCGATCAAGCGCGGTGTTCACCACGATGCGGTGAAGCCAGGTGGAGAACGACGAACGCCCCTCGAACCGCGTGACGTGGCGGCACACCTTGATCAGTGACTCCTGCACCACATCCTCGGCCTCGTCCCGGTCGCGCACCATGCGCAGTGCCACCGCCAGCAGCCGGGGGCGGGCGTGGAAGAGCAGCCGGTCCAGGGCGTGACGATCGCCCCGTTTGGCCGACCCGATCAGCTCGTCAAGGTCGCGCAGCGAATTCGCCTCGCGGGTCTGAGGCGTTCTTGTCACCAGCTCCGACTCGGACTCGATTTCGTCTAGGTTTTCCATGGCACCACAGCAACAGTGCAAAGGCGGGACCGGACCCGGCGTTCCTTGTCACGTGCCGCATCAACCGCGCCCACACCCTGCTACTATTCGGTGACCGCAGCATGAGCGAGATGGAACGGATCAGGAGCTTCCTTGGCGCCATGCGGCGACGCCTTTTGTGGCGCGCTGGCCTGCAAGCGGTCGGGCTGGGCGGCGGCGCGATGTTGCTGGCGCTGCTGCTCATGGGCATGGCGGCGGCGGCGCTGGGCCCGGCGGGGTTCTGGCCGACGCTGACCGGCGTGGTGCTGGCGACGCTGGCCTTGACCGCTCTGGGGGCCGGGGTGATTCGCCACGCCTTCACCATCCGCGACGACGGCGCGGCGGCCCGGCTGGTGGCGCGCCTTCATCCGCCGGTGGCCAGCGATCTGGTCTCCGCCGTCGAGCTGGCCACGCCTTCCAAGACCGCGCCCGTCGTCTCGCCGGCGCTGGTGCGCGCCTTCAGCGGCGACGTGGCGCAGGCGCTGGCGCCCCTGGATCCGCGGACGCTGTTGCCCATGCGACCGGCCGCACTGGCGGTGGCCGGCCTCTTTTGCATGGTGGCGCTGACCTTCGCGGCCACGCGTCTGTGGCCCGCGCTGGAACACGGCCTGCGGACGTTGTTTCATCGCCCGACCTTGTTCGAGGGGGCCGCGGTCTCGACGGCCCCGCTGGTGGGCGACGTGCGCATCGACTACACCTTCCCTCCTTACACCGGCCTGCCGCCGCGCACGGTGGAGGGCTCGACCGGCGACGTCGTCGCGGTCAAGGGCACCCACGTCAAGATCCAGACCCGGCCATTGCGCTCGGCGCAGAAGGCGCTGCTGCTGCTGGGCGACGACGGCGAGGGTGGCCAGCTGGGGGCCACGCTGGTGGGTGGGCAGCTGACCGCCGAGCTGGATCTCATCGACAGCGGCACGTACCGATTCTGGTTGTCGCCGCTGCTGGGACGCCCCGTGCGCGAACAGCGCAGCCACCGCCTGCAGGCCATGCCCGACGTCGCGCCGCGGGTCGAGATCTACGGCCCCGCCGATCGCCTGGATCTGCCCAGCCCTCGCCCCATCGAGATCGGCTACACCGCCGACGACGATTACGGTCTGGGCGCCGTCGATCTGATCTATCGCATCGGCGACGGTCCCGAACAGCGCCAGCTGCTGCGCGACGCGCACGGCCTGCGCAGCGCCCGCGGGCGCACCATCTGGGATCCGGCCCAGGCCGGCCTGGTGGCGGGCCAGCGCATCGCCTACCGGGTCGAGGCCAAGGATCTCGACGAGGTCTCGGGGGCCAAGATCGGCTCGTCGCGAACGCTGTACATCGTGATTCAGAACCCGCGCGAGAGCCTGGAAGAGCGCCTCGATCGCCAGCGCGAGATTCTGGATCGGCTGACCGAAGATCTCGCCTTGCGGCTGGAGCGCGGCCCCGGCGTTCGCGAGGGGGCCGCCCCGCCGCCCGCCGATCCGATGGCGCGCCTGGGCCTGGTCAAGACCATGCACGACGCCGAGGAGTCGCACCTGGCCCTGATGGGGCGGCTGCTGGACGACGACCGCCGCGAATCGAACCTCAGCAAACCCCTGCGCGCCACCCTGGCCGGCATCGCCGACCGGCTGGGTCGCCTGCTGCGTGACGAGGCCGCGCTGCTGTCGGTGCAGCGCCCGGGCCCCGCCGCCACCACAAAGAAGCTGGAGGCGCACGGCGACAAGCAGATGGCCGAGATGGAGAACGACGTCCTGTTGCTGGATGATCTCATCGGGCGCCAGCGCCTGGAGGATCTGGCCGGCCTGGGCAAGGAGCTGACCGACGCCCACCAGCGCCTGCAGGATCTGCTGGGACGGTACAAGGCCACCAAGGACGAGGCGCTGCGCCGGCAGCTGGAGCGCGAGGCGCGCGAGCTGCGTTCGCGCATCGCCGACCTGGCGCAAAAAATCGCCGCGCTGAAGGCGCGCAACGACGTCCCCGACGAATGGCGGAACATGCCCGACGTCAAGGAGATCGCCGACAAGGCAAAGAAGTTCGACGACCTG
This sequence comes from Polyangia bacterium, assembly GCA_035577105.1. Classification (GTDB taxonomy): domain Bacteria; phylum Myxococcota_A; class Polyangia; order Fen-1088; family Fen-1088; genus DATKEU01. The sequence continues at coordinate 2,813 of DATLVT010000204.1, read as the reverse complement.
CTGGAGAAGGGCGACGAGGCCGGCCTGTCCAAGGCCCTGTCCGAGCTGGGCGACGATCTGCAGAGCCTGCGGCAGATGCTGGATCAAAACGCCGAGGCCTTCGGCGCCGATCGGTTCCCGCAAGAGAACCGCGTGGTGGCCGACCTCATGAAGAAGATCGGCGATCTGGAGGGCGACCAGCGGCAACTGCAGAAGGAGACCCAGGGGCTGGCCGACAAGCAGGAGGCCGAGGTCGAGCGGCGCCTGAAGGGCCAGATCGACGATTTCATAAAGCGGGAGAACGAGAAGGTCGAGCGGCTGAAACAGCGCCTGGGCAGCGTCCCCACCGGCGACCGCGAGAGCCGGCTGTCCGAGGAGGTGGAACGCGCGCGGGAGAGCGCCAAGCAGGTCAAGCGCCTGCTGGCCGAGCGCGATCTGGCCGAGGCCAAGGGCGAAGCGGAGCGGGCGACCTCCAGCCTGGATCGGGCCATCAGCCGCATGAACGAGATGAACGAGAACCGCCGCCGGCGTGGCCGCACCGGCGACGAAGCCGAGCGCGGAAAAGCCACCGAGGCGATGGGCGACGCGCGGACCATCGCCCAAGAGATCGCCGACGATCTGGCCAAGCTGATGCCGGCCCAGGATCAGACGCTGACGCCGGAGGGACGCGAGCAGGCGCGCGGTCAGTCCGACCGGCAAGGCGCCATCGGCAACCGCACCGAGGAGACCGCCGACGAGGTGGCCAGGAAGCTGGGCAAGCTGCCCGGCCTGGAAAAAGCGGAAGGCGAGCTGAAGGGCGCGTCGACCCGCATGCGCCAGGCCGCCGAGCTGCTGCGCAAGAGCGAGACCAAGCAGGCCGCGGGCGCCGAGCGCGACGCCGCTGACCGCCTGGCCAAGCTGCGCGATTCGATGCAGGAACGATCGATGGGCGGCAGCAAGCAGCAGCACGATCCGGTGCGCATCCCGGGCGCCGACGAATCGAACGCGCCGCGCGCCTGGCGGCAAGAGCTGATGGACGCCATGAAGGAGAAGGCGCCCGAACGGTACCGCGACGACGTCCGCCGCTATTACGAGGAGCTGGTGCGATGAGCGCCGGTGCCGGCAGGACCAGGACCACGACCAGGCTGCCGCTGCTGGCGCTGGCCGGATGCCTTGCCTGGCTGAGCCCCGCCGGCCACCTGCGCGCTGCCCAGCCCAGCGGCGGACAGATCGCCGCGGCCGCCAAACGCGCCGAGAAACTGCTGGACGACTGGCAGTTCGATCTGGGACGCGCCGCCATCACCGAGCTGGCGCAGAAGGCCCCCGACTCTCCGCACACGCTGTACGTCGAGGGGTATCAGCGCTTTCTCGAGGGCGACTACGACGGCTCCATCCGCAAGCTGGCCGCCGCCACCGAAGGGGTTCACGGCGATGCCGCGTCCGGCGCCGCCGTGGCGCGCGAGCTGAGCAGTCTGGCCACCGCCGCCCGCGACGCGGTCAAGGACCACAAGGAAGAACGGTCGGCGCACTTCTGGATCCGTTACCCGGCCGAGGACGCCGTGCTGGTCCCCTACGCCCTGGAGGCGCTGGAATCGGCATACGACACGCTGGGCGCCGACCTTGGCTTCAAGGGGGCCATCCCCATCCGCATCGAGATCTATCGCAGCCCGTCCGATCTGGCCGCGGTGTCGTCGCTGTCGGTGGCCGAGGTGGCGCGCACCGGCACCATCGCCCTTTGCAAGTGGGCGCGCCTGATGGTGACCACGCCGCGCGCGCTGTCGTACGGGTACCCGTGGATCGACAGCATGAACCACGAGCTGGTGCACTATGCTGTCTCGTCGCTGTCCAGCGATCGCGCGCCGGTCTGGCTGCAGGAAGGCCTGGCGAAGTTTCTGGAGCGACGCTGGCGCGAGCCGGCCGGCGGGCGCATCCCGCCGTCGATGGAGCACCTGCTGGCCAAGGCGCTGCACAACGGAAAATTGATCAGCTTCGAGGCCATGCATCCCTCCATGGCCAAGCTGCCGTCGGCCGAGGACGCCTCGCTGGCCTTCGCCGAGGTGGCCAACGCCATCGCCTATCTGCACGCCGTCGGGGGCATGCCGGCCTTGCGCGCCGCCATCGAAAAGGTCAGCGCCGGCACCGACGCCCGCCAGGCGGTGGCGGCCGCGGCCGGCGTCAGCTGGGCGGAGTTCGAACGCGGCTGGCGCGCCTTCATGGTGGCCCAGCATTACAAGACCTTCCCGGCCATCGATCTGCCCACCACCCACATCCGCAAGGCCAACGCCATCGCCTCCAAACGAAAGCCGACCGAGGACGAGGCGATGTCGGCGTCGCAAAAAATGTCGCCGGCGTTTCGCTTCCTGCGCCTGGGCAACATGATGCTGATGCGCAACCGGCCGCGCGCCGCCGTGATCGAATATGAAAAGGGGGCCAGGGCGTCCCAGCTGGCCGCCAGCACCACCCGGCGACGCCACGGCCCCGATGCCGACGAGACCGCCAGCCACTGGTTGTTCCCGGTCAAGCTGGGACGGACCTACCTGGTGCTGGGCGAGCCGGACCGCGCCCTGAAAGCGCTGGCCGGCGTGCAGGGTCTTTATCCCGACCTGCCCTGGCCCAACCTGATCGCCGGCCAGGCTCTGCTGGCCAAGGGGGATTACCTGGCGTCCGTCGTCGCCCTGCGGGCGTCGCTGGCCACCAATCCCTTCGATCCCGCTGTGCACTGCGGTCTGGCGCAGGCCTACGGGCGGATGGCCAGCATCCCGGCCCGCCCCGACGACAAGGTCATCGCCCGCGAGCAGAAGCTGTGCACCGACCTGGCCGAATAGTCGCCGCCAGCGGCCTGCGTCGTTGACGGG
>DATLVT010000203.1:0-8300 GCA_035577105.1 Polyangia bacterium | reverse complement strand
GAGATCCCCTTCGATTTCGAGCGCCGGCGCGTCTCCGTGCTGGTGGCCCGGCCGAATCAGGCGCCGCTGCTGGTGGTCAAGGGCGCGTTCGAGGACGTCCTGCAGGTCTGTGGTCGCTGCGAGAGGGAAGATGGGCAGATCGTCGATCTGATGAGCGGCCGGCGCGCCGCTCTCAGCAAACAGTTCGAGAACCTCAGTCGGGAAGGATTTCGCGTCCTGGGGATCGCTTTTGCCCCGCGGCCGACGGGATCGACGGTGGTCAGCAAGGACGACGAACGCGCGCTGGTCTTTGCCGGCTTCGCCGCCTTTCTGGATCCGCCCAAGGAAAGCGCCCGCCACGCCCTGCAGAGTCTGGAGAAGCTGGGGGTCACCGTGAAGGTGGTGACCGGCGACAACGAGCTGGTGGCCGAGCACGTCTGCCGCGAGCTGGGTCTGGCCGTCAACGGCGTCATCACCGGTGCCCAGGCGCAAGCCATGGACGATCACGTCCTGGACGCGCGCGTCGACGGCGTCACCCTGTTTTGCCGGATGACCCCCGCCCAGAAGAACCGGGTGATCCTGGCGCTGAAGCGCCGCAAGCACGTGGTCGGTTTCCTGGGCGACGGCATCAACGACGCGCCCGCGCTGCACGCCGCCGACGTGGGGATCTCCGTCGACAGCGGCGTTGACGTGGCCAAGGAGGCCGCCGACCTCATCTTGCTGGAGCGCGATCTGGCCGTGCTTCGCGATGGGGTTCTCGAGGGGCGGCGCACGCTGGGGAACATCATCAAGTACCTGCTGATGGGGACCAGTTCGAACTTTGGCAACATGTTCAGCATGGCCGGCGCGGCGCTGTTCCTGCCGTTCCTGCCGATGTTGCCCATCCAGATCCTGGTCAACAACTTCCTTTACGATCTCTCGGAGATTCCCATCCCGACCGACCAGGTCGACGACGAATACATCCAGCAGCCGCATCGCTGGGACATGGCCTTCATTCGCCGGTTCATGATGACCATCGGTCCGGTCAGCTCGCTGTTTGATTTCCTGACCTTCTTCATCCTGTACAAGGTGCTGGGCGCCAGCGCGGCGCTGTTCCAGACCGGCTGGTTCATGGAGTCGCTGGCCACGCAGGTGCTGGTCATCTTCGTGATCCGGACCCGGGGAAACCCCTTTCGCAGCCGCCCCAGCCTGGCGCTGGCCCTGACCGCGCTGCTGGTGGTGGCGACGGGCTTTGTCCTTCCCTGGACACCGCTGGGTGCGGCGCTGGGGTTCACGTCGCCGCCCCCGATTCTGTTTGTCGTCATTGGCGTCACCGTCGTGGCCTATCTGGGCGCCGCCGAACTGGTCAAGCGATGGTTCTTTGGCTGGCGCCCGCGCAAGTTCTTCGCGACCGCTGCCTGACGACGCCTGTTTTGCGTCGACCGTCGCCGGGCCATCGGATGGATACGGGGTCGGCGCGCCTGCCACCACTGGCCGAGTTCTTGCTGAATCGAGAGGCATGTCGGTTCTTCATTCGCACCATGTTGGCCACACCCATCGTCACCGGTTGACCATTGTTCCGCGCCCGGCCGCGGGAGCGCTGGTGGCGCCGGTGGCAATTCCCACGCATCGCCGCCGTCTGGGGCGCTGGTCGCTGACGCTGGCGGCTCTGTCCATCGTCGGACTGGGAATCATCGTCGCCGAGCTGGCGCGCGCGCCGGTCATCCCGGCGGCGCGGTTCAACGTCGCGCCGGTGACGCTGGGGGATCTGCGCCCGGTGGTGCGCGGTGGCGGGCGACTGGAGCCCTGGGCCGTCTCGCACGTTCATGCCGCCGCGGCTGGCCTTGTTGAGCGCGTGCTGGTGCGCCCCGGCCAGCAGGTCGTGGTCGGCGACGTCCTGGCCACGCTGGAGCGGGGACCGGCGTTGCTGGAAACCAGGCGCGCGGACGCTTACCTGGCGCGGGCTGAATCGTCAGCGGCGGAGACCCAGCTGCGCCTGGAGCGCGCCCTGGAACAGATCGAAGGGAACGGCCAGACTCAACCCGACGGCGACGACCGCGCCACCGACAGCGAGGTGAGCGCCGCCATCGCCTATGCCCGCCACGCCGCCGCCAGCGCCGAGGTGGCCGCCCGGCAGGCGACGCTGTCGCTGGCCCGGACCAGGCTGCGCGCCGCGACCGTGAAGGCGGCCACCGCCGGGATCGTGGCGGCCGTGCTTGTCGAGCCAGGCAGCGCGGTGGCGGTCGGTGATCGCCTCTTCACCGTGGCGGCCCAGGGCTCCGCGCTGCGGGTGGCGGTGCGGGTCGGCGACGCGGACATCGGCCGCATTCGCCTGGGTCAGCGCGCCGTCTTGAGCGCGACCGCCTTTCCCGGACGCGGGTTCCCGGCCGCCGTGGTGGATGCGCCGCTGTTCTCCGCCGGTGACGCCACCACGGCCGGCTTTCCGGTGGTGCTGCAGCTGGAAAACGAGACGGCCGAGCTGAAGGCGGGGATGTCGATCGACGCCACCATCGAGGTGGCGCCGGTGTCCCACGTGTTGCGGGTTCCGGCGTCGGCGCTGGCCTTTGTTCCTGCCGGTGCCGCCGGGGCCGACCCCTCGCAGCCGGCCATCTGGACCGTCCGCGACGGAGAGCCGATTCGCATCCCGGTGGCCGTCGGTGTCCAGGAAGGGGCCCTGGTCGAGGTGCGCGGCGAAGGTCTCTTCGAAGGAACGCCGGTCATCGTGTCGGGACCTGGAGGTCGATCGTGATTAGCGTGGGCACCTGTTCAAGAAGGTTGTGGTGGGTCGTCGTGGTGGCTCTGGCGGGCTGCGGGTCGTGCGCCACGTCGGGGAAAGATCGTCATCAGCCGCCACAGCAGCGGCAGCTGAACCAGGCCGTGGCGCCGCCCGCGCGCAGCGCGCCGCCCGAATACATCCCCGATGCCGCCCGGGCCATGCTGCGAATGCGCATGGTCTCGCACGCCAAGAACATGACCCAGCTGATGTCGGCGGTGGCGGTCCTGCGCTATCGCGATGCCGAGCAGCTGGCCGACGAGCTGGTCGACGACGCCAGCCTGGCCCGTCCGGTGGGCACCGACGCGACCGAGCTGAACAGTCTGCTGCCGGCGCGCTATTTCACGCTTCAAGATGAGGCGCGCGCCGACGCCCGTGCCGTGGCGGAAGCGGCCCACCACCTGAACGCCATCGACCTGGGGAGGGCCTACGGCCATCTGGCCCAAGGATGCGTGGACTGTCATGCGCTCTTTCGTCCAGCCGTGGTTGCGGGCCAGCACTAGAGACGGGAGGAGGCCGCCATGACTGCGGTTGGCCTGGCCAGCGCCGAGGCCCTGTTGCGCCTGCAACGACTGGGCGCCAATGAAATTCGGCGCGAGCAGGCCACCTCGCGCTGGGCCCTGGCGGCCGCGCAGATGAAGAGCCCGCTGGTCTGGCTGCTGCTGGGGGCCTGCCTGGTGGCCGGCCTGCTGGGCGAACTGGCCGATGCCATCGCCATCGGCGTCATCGTCGTCATCAACGCCGTGGTGGGGTTCTTTCAGGAGTCGCGCGCCGAGCGGGCCATCCTGGCCTTGCGGGCGATGACCGCGCCGCGGGCGCGCGTCCTGCGCGACGGCCGACAATCGATGATCGCCGCCGCCGAAGTGGTCGTCGGCGACGTGCTGTGGCTGGAAGCGGGCGACGTCGTCGCGGCCGACGGGCGTCTGATCGAAGCGAACCTCCTGTCGACCAACGAGGCGCCCCTGACCGGCGAGAGCCTGCCGGTCGGCAAGAGCGCAGCCGACGATCGCGGCGACGGCGACGGCGGCGGCGGCGGTGGCGGTCTCGTCTACATGGGCACGTCGGTGTCGACGGGGACGGGACTGGCCGAGGTGACGGCCACCGGGATGGCCACCCAGCTGGGAAAGATCGCCCACCTCATCCAGACCGCCACCGACGAGCCCACCCCCTTGCAGCGACGTCTGGCGAAGGTGGGGACGGTCCTGCTGGTGCTCTGTCTCTTCATCGTGGTGTTGACGGCGGTGCTGGGCTTCCTTCGCGGTCAGGCCCTGCTGGGGGTCTTTGTCTCGGCGATCTCGCTGGCGGTGGCCGCGGTGCCCGAAGGTCTGCCCGCCATCGTGACCATCGCCCTGGCCATCGGCGTCCAGCGCATGGCCGCCCGCCATGTGCTGGTGCGCAAGCTGCCCGCCGTCGAGACGCTGGGCAGCGCCACGGTGATCTGCACCGACAAGACCGGCACGCTGACCACCGGGGTGATGTCGGTGCGCGAGCTGTGGGGCGTCGACCACGACGCCCTGGTGCGGGCCGCCGTCGCCTGTTGCGACGCCGAGCTGGGCGAGGGCGGTCGGGGCGGCGCCGGCGATCCGACGGAGCTGGCCATCCTGGCCGAAGGATTTGATCGCGGGCTCCGGCGCGAGCGCGTCGAGGCCGAAGCACCGCGCCGCGCCGTCATCCCGTTCGACGCCGGTCGGCGGCGCATGGCGGTGTTTCGCGCCGACGGCGTCCTTTACGTCAAGGGCGCCTTCGAATCGCTTCAGCCGCTGTGTCTGCCCGGAACCGATGCCGCCGCGGCCGCCACGGCGGAGATGGCCAATCGCGGCTATCGGGTGCTGGCGGTGGCGACGGGGCAGGGCGGGGAGGAGAAGGATCTGCGCCTGGTCGGGCTGATCGGCCTCGCCGATCCCCCGCGCACCGAGGCCGTCGAGGCCGTCGCCGCGGCGCGGGCGGCCGGGATCCGCACGGTCATGATCACCGGCGATCATCCGCAGACCGCGGCGGCCATCGCCCGCGAGATGGGCATCGTCCGTCCCGGAGATGATCCGGCCCTGCTGGTTCACGCCCGGGCCACGCCCGAGGAGAAACTGAACATCGTGCGACAGTGGAAGGCGGAGGGCGCCGTCGTGGCCATGACCGGCGACGGCGTCAACGACGCGCCGGCCCTGCGCGAGGCCCACGTCGGCATCGCCATGGGTCGCACCGGCACGGAGGTGACGCGGGAGGCGTCCGACCTGGTTCTGGCCGACGACAACTTTGCCAGCATCATCGCCGCCGTCCGCGAGGGACGCGGCATCTTCGACAACATCCGCAAGACGCTGGTCTACCTGCTGGCGGGAAACACCGGCGAACTGCTGGTCATGCTGGGGGCGGCGCTGCTGGCCCTGCCGTTGCCGCTGCTGCCGCTGCACCTGCTGTGGATCAACCTGGTCACCGACGGCATGCCCGCCCTGGCGCTGGTCATGGATCCCTCGTCGGAGGACGTGATGCGCCGTCCGCCGCGGACCCCCTCCGAGCCGATGCTGGGCCGTCGCGAATGGGTGAACATCGGCGCCACGGGCGTCCTGCAGGCGACGGTCACGCTGGGCGTCTTCTGGTGGCGCCTGGGCCAGGGTGACGTGGCGGCGGCGCGGACCCTGGCCTTCTCCACGCTGGTGTTCGGCGAGCTGTTCAGGGCGTTTGCCTCGCGCAGTTCAACCCGGGTGCTGTGGGAGGTGGGCGCCTTTTCCAATCTGCGGCTGATCGTGGTGATCGGGGCGTCGGTGCTGGTGCAGATTGGCGTGCAGGTCATCGGCCCCATGCAGCGGCTGTTTCGCCTGGCCGAGCTGTCGCCAGGCGATCTGCTGTTGGCCTTTGGGCTGGGTCTGCTGCCGGTGACCCTGCTGGAGCTGGCGAAATTCGCGGCCCGGATGCGGCTGCCTCTCGCGTCGGAGGTGCGATCATGAAGATCAAGAAATGGTTCGAGCGGGTCCTCCTGTTGGCCGGCGCGCTGGCGGTGCTTTTCTCCGTCTTGCTGCTGGGGGCGCGACCCTGGTTCCGCAGCTGGGGCGCCAGCGGCACCGAGCTGGTCGAAGGTCTTCCTGGCGACGACATCGTGCCGGCGGCGGCGACCGAGGAGACGCGCGCCATCACCATCAATGCGCCGGCCCAGCGGGTCTGGCCGTGGCTGGCCCAGCTGGGCCAGGATCGGGCCGGGTTTTACAGCTTCGGTGTCCTGGAAGATCTCGTCGGCTGCGAGATGCCGAACCTGCAGCACCTTGACCCGGCGTTGCAGCACTGGCGCCTCGGCGACAAGCTGTGGATGTACCCGCCGCGCAAGTTGAACGGCGCCGGTTCGGCCACGCTGCTGGCCTGGGAACCGGGGCACGCCATGGCCTTTGCCACGCGCCAGATCGGCAAACCGGTCGATGCGCCGGCGGACGGGAGCTGGTCCTTCGTGGTGGCGCCGCTTGGTCCCGAGCAGTCGCGCCTGGTCATTCGCGGGCGCGTGGCGGACGGACAGGGTCCGCTGACGGCGGCGTTCACGCTGCTGGTGTTCGAGCCCATGCACTTTGCCATGGAGCGCAAGACCATGGTGTCGATCAAGACCCTGGCCGAGGGCGGACGGCTGTCTGGAACAGCGGACGTGGTCGCGGTGATTCTTTGGACCGTGACGTTCCTGGCCTTCGTCTTCACCGGCGGGCTGGTGCTGGTGGGAGGGGAGACGGTGCGCTGGGTGGTGACGTTCCTGGGCGCGGGGCTTCTCTTTCAAGTGCTGACGCTGGCGCAACCGCCGCTTTGGTTCGGCGTGCCCCTGGTGGTGATTCTGCTGACGGGGCTGGCGTGGCGCCGCGCCTGATGAGCGCCGGCGTCACGCCGACGCGTCGCCGCCACCCCGCAGCCCTTGCGCGACCGCGGCCGGGGGCGCGCAATCCTGGCGCGTCGCCCGGCGCGACGGCGGCACCGCCGCAGGCACACACCGCTCCGCACACCGGCACGGTCTTCGCATTTCTCCCGAGGTGAATAGCCAGGAGACAATCAGATGGACAAGCACCCTGTTTCGCTGCAAGTGGAACTGCCAACCCGGACGGCGCGCATTCACGTGGTGACGCGGCTGGCTTTGCTGCTGGCCATCGGCGCCATCGGCTGCTCGTCGATCTACTGGATCCTGTACCTGACGCTGCCCACCTTCGCGGCGTTGATGATCTTGCAGAAGGGCGAGGATCGCTACCTCATCGAAGACGGGCGGCGCATCGTGCGGGTCCTGCGCTGGCTGGCCTCCGCCTACGGTTATCTGTGGCTGCTGACCGACGTGCTGCCGACCGCGGACGGCAATCCGGTCGACCTTCAGATCGAAGTCAGCGGGCGGCCGACGTCGACGTCGGCGCTGCTGCGCCTGCTGCTGAGCATCCCCGCCCTGATCCTGGTGGCGGCGCTGTCGATGATCGGCGCCGTGGTGTGGCTGATGGGGGCTGTCTCCATCCTTGCCGTCGAGCGCATGCCGACGTTCATCTCCGAATTTCTGACGCTGATGTTGCGCTTCCAGTTTCGCCTGATCGCGTACCACCTGTCGCTGGTCGACCGTTACCCGTCGCTCGAATCGTCGAGCCTGGCCCATGCGCACTCCTGATCGCGAGACGGCCGTCGTCGCCGCATTCCCGCTGGCGTTGCTGGTCGCCGTCGCTTCCCTGGGCGGGATCTTCTCTGCGGCGACCTACGCGCGCGAGACGGCAAACTGGGCCGCGCAGGGGATCGGCCAGGACTACTTCGACCTTTTCGTGGCCGTTCCCTGGCTGGCCATCAGCGCGGGCCTGGCCCTGCGCGGCTCCCGGCGGGCGCTGTTCCTGCTGGCCGCCGGGTACCTCTACACGATCTACGAGTTCGTCATCTACGCGTTCGCCGTTCACTTCAACGCCCTGTTCCTGGTCTACTGCGCGACGCTGGGGCTGGCGGTCTTTGCCCTGGCCGGCATCACCGCGCTGCTGGTCCGGCGGGACGCGGCCCGCTGGTACGCCCCGGTGATCCCCCGTCGAACAGCGGGGATCTTCCTGGTGGCGGTCGGCGTGCTGTTCGGGGCGGCCTGGCTGGGCGAGATCCTGGCGGCGATCGCCCACGGCACCGCGCCGAGATCGGTCCTCGAGGCCGGCGCCGCGACCAACCCGGTTCACGTTCTGGACCTCGCGGTCATCCTGCCCCTGCATCTGGTCGCCGGTGTCGCGCTGCTGAGACGACGGCAGGTCGGTCACCTGCTGGCGCCGGTTCTCCTCGCTTTTGGCGTCCTCATGGCCGGGTCAATCGTGGCGCTGATGTTCGTCATGCGGCGGCGCGGGTTCGAGGTCAGCGGGGCGGTCCTGGGAGGCATGGCGGCCGTGGCGACGGCCAGCGCCGTGGTGCTGGTGCTGCTGGTCAGGCGGCTCCTCCCGTCGTCGGCGCTGGCCCGGACCTAGAGCAGAGCTCTCATGATTCGTCACATCCTTGCGGGAGTTGAGGTGGACCTTGCCGCGTCCGCCTCCTCCGCGTGGGCGGGTCCTGTCGCTGCAGGAAACCTTCCCCATCGGGCCGGTCCGCCGGGGCCGCGTTCGAGATTCTAGAGATC
>DATLVT010000202.1:0-20756 GCA_035577105.1 Polyangia bacterium | reverse complement strand
TCGATGTGGATGACATGGCGGGCAACGTGTTCGAGCTGGCCGTTTCGTCGGAAAGCGTCGACGAGACGGTGATTCGGGGTGGAGGGTATTACTTCGCCGCGGTGAACGGACGTCTCACCAACCGAGAAAGAGTTCCGTCGTCGTTTCGAGATATGGCGACCGGTTTTCGCCTGTGCGCCGATGCTAAAGGGAGCCCATAAAAATGAAACTCATTCGTCCTAACATAGTCGTCGTCGGTTTCGTCGGTCTGTTCCTGGCTGTGCCTCACGAAGGACGCGCCGGATTGACCGCTCAGGGTTTGACAGCCCAGGGACTCACCGCGCAGGGTCTGACGGCCCAGGGGCTCACCGCGCAGGGATTGACGGCACAAGGGCTCACCGCGCAGGGACTGACGGCACAGGGACTCACCGCGCAAGGACTGACGGCGCAGGGGCTCACCGCGCAGGGACTGACGGCGCAGGGGCTCACCGCGCAAGGGCTCACCGCCCAGGGCGTGGTCGTGCAGGGAACCGACGTCGTGGCGGCCGCGCTCAAGGGCACCACCATCGGCTCGGTCGACATTCGCGGCACCGACGTGGGGAGCGCCGTCGTTCCGCACGAGCTGACCACCGGGCCGCTGATCAGCGCCGGGCCTGGCGATTACATCTCCGTCGCCGGCGGGTCAGCGGTCGGCCATTACGCGGTGGCCCACCTGCTGGATCCGATCAACGCGCCGGCCGAGGACATCGATCTCTTCATTGCCAGCGAGCGGCCCGATCCCATCCCCAACCTCTTTCATCGCGCCGAGACGCAGAAGAACGACGTCACGCTGTACACCGTCTACTACTTTCACAAGTGGAGCGGGCAGTGGTACTCGCTGTGTCCGTTCAATCCGCTGACCAACGACGCATCGGCCATCGCCATCCCGGAAGATCCCGCCGGCCACCCCAACAAGTTCATCTTTGCCTGCACGGCCAGCGGCGTGGCCTCGAAATGCGCGCGCAACTGGGGATACCGCCCCTGGCAGTCCACCAAGGCGTGGGTGTTCAGCGGCGGCGACTGGGCCGAGCAGACGTTCGGGTTGAAGGACTATTACGACGCCTGCAAGGTGGCGGCGCGCGCCGGGTACTGCCAGGACAGCAAGAGCTTTACCAAGGCCGGCACGCTGGTCGATCTGTTCGACACGCGCCAGATCATCTGGCCCAACGCCATCGAAAATCCGTTCAACCAGGCGAACCCCGATTCGCTGTGGATGATGGCGCAGGAGTATTTCGTTTCGTTCGATCCGGCCGTGGGGCCGGTGTCGATGAAGGCGTCCGCCTTGCAGCGCACGCGATACCGCGAGCTGTCGCCCGTCGGTGATTGCGCCGATCTGGCGGAGATCGATCGGCTGGAGCACGATCATTTTGAAGACGGGCGCTGGGCCAACCCGCTGGCGAACACGCCGCGCATCCAGGTTTTTTCGCCCAATTACTGCACGCACCACGAAGATGTCGTGGGCGAAGCGTTGCCCTGGGACTGCAGCCCGTGCACCAAGAACGTCTGCCGGGCCATGCCCCAGTGCTGCACCGCCAGCCCGGGCTCGCCGGGATGGACGGCGGCCTGCGTGGCCGAGCGCCTCAGCGTCTGCCAGGACGTCCCCGGCCCCGACTGCAGCGATGTGTCGGGCGCGGCGCGCCCCTGCTGGCCGGTGGGCAAGGTGTGGCCCGACGACGTGCCGGCCGACGCCACCCGCTCGCTGAAGTTCCTGCAGGGCGCGGGCGGCGCCGTCGAGCGCGTCGACGGCGTCAGCGCCGGCGCATCGGCAGCGACGGTGATCGGCTGGGCCTGCGACCCGGAATGGCCGGGCGCCTCGGTCGCCGTCGATCTGTACAGCGGCGCGCCGCGCGGCCAGGCCGGCAGCGTCCTGCGGGGGCGCGCCTACGCCGACCAGGCGCTGTCGTCGCCGCTGGCCTTCGAGGTGAGCGCCGCCTGTGACGGCGTCGGTCTGACGACGGCGCGGCACGGATTTTCGTTCGCGCTGCCGGCGGGACTGTCCGGCAACGTCTTTGCCTATGCGGTCGACGCGCTGACCGCCGACGGGCCGGCCGCGCCGCCGTCGCTGCTGCGCAACGGGATCGTGCGCGTGCCGACCTGCGCCCACAGCGAGCATCTGCCGGGCACGGCCCTGGACGCCTCGTGCAGCGCGTGCGCCACGCAGGTCTGCGGCAAGGGCGGCGCCCTGGGGGACTGCTGCAGCGTCGCCTGGACCGACAGCTGCGCGGCCGCCGCGCAAACCTGCAGCGCGGGCGACGCCTCGGCGGCGACCAACGGATACGCCTTCGCCGCCGCCACCACGGGCTGGATCGAGGCGCCCGCCAGCGGCGCCTTCACGTTCGCCTCGGCGACGCAACCGAGCCGCCTGTTCGTCAACGGCGTGAAGGTCTTTGACTGGTGGGACGCCCCCGGCACCACGCAAGGGACCATCAATCTGTTGCGCGGGGGCAAGTACGCCCTGCGCTGGGATCGTTTTCAAAGCGCGCCCGATCCGTCGCACCCCAGCCCCGGGCTGACCTGGCAGGTGCCCGGCACCGTCGGTCAGGCGGCCATCCCCGCCACGCTGCTTTACAAGGTGGCGCCGGGACTGGGCACGGGCCTCATCGGGACCTACGTGCCCACGCTGGGCCTGCCGATCCGTAACCTGGACCCGGTCATCGACTTTTCCAGCAAATCGCCGGCCCCCGAGGGCGTGGTGGCGCCGTTCGCGGTGACCTGGCAGGGGGAGATCGTCGCGCCGACGACCGACACGTACACGTTCTACGTGGTGGGCGACGGAACGGTCACCCTGATGATTGACGGCGCGCCGGTGCTGCTCGGCGATCCGCCCGCCAACAGCACCACGCCTGCCTGCGCGCACGACGTCTGCGACATCGGCGAGAAGCTGGCCGCCACGACGCTGGCGCAACCGGCCTGCAGCACCTGCGTGGATCTGATCTGCAACCCGCTGACCGGCGATCCCTACTGCTGCAACGGCGGCTACCTGTCGTACTACTCCAGCGAGCCGGAGTGGGACGCCAAGTGCGTGGCCGAGGTGAAGAGCATCTGCAACATCGACTGCTCGCGGCCGCCGCCCAATCCGATCGGCACGCAGCACCAGACGGCGGGCATCCTGTTGCAGGCCGGGGTCCGCCACCAGATCAGTCTGGCGTTCGACAGCGTCGCCACGCTGACCGCCAAGATGCAGCTGCAGTGGGCCAGCCCGTCCCAGAACAAGCAGGTCATCCCCACCACCCAGCTGTTCCCCGACCGCGGTCCGGTCAATCTGGGCGCCGGTCTGAACGCCGTCACCTTCGCCACCAAGGAGACGGCCGCCGGCACGGTCGCCGATCTGGACACGCTGCTGGCGTCGGGGTCGGTCCCCGATCTGTCGACGACGGCAGCGGTGGGGCCCAGCGGGTTGCCCGTGATCGGCGTCCTGGCGGCCAGCGATGACGCCATCGCCGCGACGCCGGCCCGCCCGGCCGTGGTGCAGCCCGCGTACAACGGGCACGCCGTGGGGACGGGCGGCGATCTGTCCGTCACCGTCAGCGGCATCGGCGGCGTGCGCAACGGTTCGGTCCTGGTGACCGTGGAAGGCGTCATCGGCAGCGGCGTCGAGCTGGACGTCGACAGCGACGGCAACTTCAGCGGCTTGGTGCCCACCGGCGGCCCCACCCCCGGCCCCCGCACGATGCATTTCGTGCAGCGGACCTTCACCGGCGCGTCGTGCGTCGCCCCGGCGCTGTGCGCGCAGAGCGGCGATCTGGTCTGGAAGTTCTTCGTCGACACCGCCGATGCGGCGACGGCGCCCGCGCCCACCATCCTGTCGCCGCGCGATCCCACCGCCAGCCTGGATCCGTCGATCACCACCTTCCTGGTCGTCGGTAAAGGCGTCCCCAACGTCGATCTGCACATCGACGACCTGGGAGGACCCGGTGCCCACGTCGCCGAGGATCATCTGCCGGTGGGGCCCGACGGCAGCTTCTCGGGCACCATCACGCTGACCCCGGGGACGCCCACCGACGCCAATCCCGGCTGGCACAAGCTCAGCTTCTCGCAGGGGGGCGGGCCGGCCACGCACGTGTTCGTCAGCGTCGGCATCCAGCCGCCCACCGTGCAGTTCCCGCGCTCCGGCGCCGAGATCGACTGCACCAAGCCCGACGACCCGCCGCTGGTCGAGGCGAAGGGCACCATCCCCTACGATCAGACCAGCTTTGGCCGCCTGCTGTTCACCGAGGAGACCGGACGCAGCGACGTCCGCGTGGTGCCGGCGCGCCAGGTGGTCGTCGGTCCCCCCGTCAACAACCCCGACGGCACGCAGTCCTTCCCCTTCGACGCCCACACGCTGGCGCTGCAGCCGGGCAAGCACCTGGTCTACTTTTTCCAGATGCCGCCCATCCCGGCGGGCGCCACGCCGGCCGAAGCGCTGGCGCACGTGCGCGGCTTTGCCAGCGTGGCCAGCACGCCCAAGAGCCGCGTCGAGATCACCGTCCCGCCCTTCCGCCCCGCGGCCCCGTTCCCGCAAAACCCGACCGCGATCGTCAAGACGCCCAACGACACCGTGCTGGGGACACCGACGCCAGTTCCCGGCCAGGTCATCCCCTGCGGACCGCAAGCGACGAACCCCGACCCGAACTGCGTCAGCCCGCACGCCGACGTCAACATCAAGATCGGGCCGCGCCTGTTCACGGTGCGCGCCGACGAGAACGGCGCGTGGCAGTTCCACCCGATCTTCCCGGTGGGGTTCAACGACCTGACGTTGACCCAGGTGGTTGACTCGCCCTTCGGCGGCGGCTGGAGCCAGAGCTGCCCCACGGACACCACGACCGTCGGCCTGGGCAGCACGGGCAAGACCCCGCAACCGATTGTCCCCGCGCCCATCACCGTCGACGCCGTCAGCCCGGCGGGGGCGCCGGTTGCGTACACCGTCAGCGTCTTCACCAACGGACTGACCTCGGTCAGCGTCACCTGCACGCCGGCGTCGGGATCGCTGTTCCCCATCGGCCGCACCGACGTGCACTGCACGGCCTTCGACGCCGCGACCAAGGCCGCCGGCATCGCCTTCTTCCCGGTGACGGTCATCGACCAGCCGCCGGTGGTTCACGTCCCGCCCGGTGGCATCACCGCCGAGGCCACCGATTCGCTGGGGGCGATGGTCAGCTATGACATCAAGGCCACCGACGCCGTCGACGGCGATCTGCCGGTGCAGTGCGTGCCGTCGGCGCCCCCAGGAGCGCCGGCGCTGTTCCTGCTGGATCAGGACACCACGGTGACCTGCCAGGCCACCGACGAACGCATGCAGACCAGCAGCGCAAACTTTGTGGTGCGGGTGCATGACACCACGGCCCCCACGCTGTGCGCCCTGCCCGACCTGCGCGTTGACGCCAACCGCCCGCTGGGGGCGATCGTCAACTTCACCACCTGCGCCAGCGATCTGGTCGATGGCGCCGTGCCGGTCAATTGCAATCACCCGTCGGGATCGTTCTTCCCGCTGGGCAAGACGGCCGTCACCTGCGCGGCCACCGATCGCCACGGCAACACGACGCCCGACGCGCACTTCACCGTCACCGTCGGTGACGTGGTGCCGCCGGTGCTGATCCTGCCCGGCAACCTGACCGTGACCGCCACCAAGCGCACAGGCGCCAAGGTGACGTACACCGCCACCGCCACCGACGACAGCGATCCCCACCCGGTGGTGGCCTGCGCGCCGCCGTCGGGCTCGATCTGCCCGCTGGGCACCACGGTGGTCACCTGCACGGCGACCGACGCCAGCGGCAATCAATCGCACGGCAGCTTCACGGTGCGCGTGGTCGTCGGCTGGTCGGGGCTGTTGCTGCCGATCATCGATGACAGCTCGGTCTTCGTGCGCAACATGCCGGTCCGGGTGCGCTTCCGGCTGACCGGGGCCAGCGAGGACATTCACGATCTGACGGCCCGGCTGTTCATCGCGCCGCTGGACGCCGCCGGCCACCCGGGGACCGAGCGACCGGCGGTGAGCATGCCCCCCGACACCAGCAACCTGTTTCACCTGCTGCCGGTCTTCGAGGAGTATGATCTGCTGATGGACACGCGCTCCATGAGTCGGGGGCCCTGGCGGCTGCGCGTCGATCTGGGTGACGGCGAGGTGCACACCACGCGCATCACGCTGATCTTGTAGGAGATCGCGAACGGCGATGGCCACGGAGACATCGGATCCCGGCGCGCCCACCATGCGCGCGATGGAGGCGCGCACCGACGATCCCGGGATCCTGCACCTCATCGTGATGGGCCCCAACGCCTTCTCCATGCATCCCCTGCCCGAGCAGGGGATGGTCACCATCGGGCGCGACGACAGCGACGACGTGCGCGTCGACGAGGCCAACGCCTCTCGCCACCACGCCCGGCTGCACGTGGGGCCGATCCTTCAGGTGGAGGATCTGGGCAGCACCAACGGTACCTTGCTGCGCGGCACGCGCCTGGTCCCCGGGCAGCGGACGACGCTGTTGCCCGGCGAGGCGATCTCCATCGGCTGGGCGACGCTGATGGTGCAGCGGCGGCGGCCCACCACCCGCATGCGCCGCATGCCGACGCACGCCTATTTCGAAGAGCGGCTGGAAGAAGAGTGCGCCCGCTCTGAACGGACCGGACGTCCGTTCGCCATGGCCCGCCTGCACGTGGCGCCGGGAAGCGCGGATGAAGCGGTCACCGAGGTGATCGCGTCGCTGATCGGCGCCGACGACGTGGTGGCCCTTTACGGCCCCAGCGAATACGAGATCCTGCTGTTCGAACCGCAGCGCGATCGGGCCCTGGCCGCCACCGAGCAGATGGTGCGGGCGCTGGGCGATCGCGGGATCACCGCCCGCAGCGGCGTCGCCTTTCACCCCACCGACGCGCGCTCTGGCGAGGCCCTGATCGCGCAAGCCTGCGCCCGCGTCCACGGCCGCGAAGCGCCCGGCGCGGCGTCGTCGGGCGCCGACGCCTTCGGATCGGAGATGCGCCGCCTTTACACGCTGGCCACCCGGGCCGCCGCCGGCAACATCAACGTGCTGATCCTGGGCGAGACGGGCGTCGGCAAGGAGGTGATGGCCGAGACCATTCACCAGCTGTCGCCGCGCGCCACCAAGCCGCTGCTGCGCCTGAACTGCGCCGCCTTCTCGGCCACGCTGCTGGAGAGCGAGCTGTTCGGCCACGAGCGGGCCGCCTTCACCGGCGCGCACCAGGCCAAACCGGGCCTGCTGGAGACCGCGCAGGGAGGCACCGTGCTGCTCGACGAGGTGGGCGAGCTGCCGCTGCCGGTGCAGGCCAAGCTGTTGCGCGTGATCGAAACGCGGCGCGTGCTGCGGGTGGGCGCCTTGAAGCCGCGCGAGATCGACGTGCGGTTCCTGGCGGCGACCAATCGGGTCCTGGAGGACGAGGTCGACCGCAAGAACTTCCGCCAGGATCTCTACTATCGCCTGAACGGCATCTCGCTGGTCATCCCGCCGCTGCGCGAGCGCCCCACCGAGATCGAACCGCTGGCGCGATCGTTCCTGGAGCAGGCGGCCAAGGTGATGGGGCGGCCGGTGCCCATCCTGTCGCCGCAGGCCCTGGGTCTGCTGCGTTCCTACTCATGGCCCGGCAACATCCGCGAGCTGCGCAACGCCATGGAGCGCGCCCTGCTGCTGTGCACGAGCGATCACCTGACCGCCGAACATCTGCCGGTCGAGAAGATGCGCGGCACGGCCCTGGGCGCGGCGGCGCCGGCGCCGGCCAACACGTCGCGCCGGCCGGTCACCATCGCCGCCGTCTCTGACAGCGAACAACCCCCGCCGCTGGACGAAGGCGATCGGCAGGAACGCAACCGCATCGTCGAGGCGCTGGCCCGCTGCCAGGGCAATCAAACACGCGCCGCCCGGATGCTGGGCATGCCTCGCCGCACGTTCTGCGCCCGTTTGAAGAGCTACAACATCCCCCGCCCGCGCGTCTGAGCCGCTGGCCTGATGCTACTTGGCGACGACGGCGTGGATGCCGCCTTCGCGCCGCAGGACGGTGACGCCCACGTCGTGGGGGTGGCGTTCCAGCAGCAGATCGATCGTGCCCGTGCCGATGGTGAGATGGCGGATGCGTAGCTCTTCGATCCCATCCGGCAGGACGGGGTTCTCGAAGCGCACCTCGCACGCCGTGGCGCTGATGCGCAGACCCAGCAAGGCCTGCAGAAACATGAACACCGATCCCGAGGCCCAGGCCTGGGGCAGACACGCCACCGGATACAGCGTCGGGCCCTCGCCCGGACGCCGGTCGAAGCCGCAGTAAAGTTCGGGCAGCCGCTGCAGATCCAGGAACGCGCTGGCCGCCAGCATGGACGTAAACGGCGCCAGGGTCTGGTCCATCAATCCATAGCGGCTGAAACCGGCGGCGATGAGGGCGTTGTCGTGCGGCCAGATCGAACCGTTGTGATACGACATCGGGTTGTAACGAACCTCCGTCGACGCCAGGGTGCGGATGCCCCAGCCCGACGAGCCCGTCTCGGCCAGCAACGTGCGCGCCACCCGGCGCGCCCGCTCGGCGCTGGCGATCCCCGGCCACAGGCACTGCCCGGCGTTGGACGAGCGAACCCGGCAGGGGCGCTTCTTGCCGTCCAGGGCCAGCGCGTAGGTGCCCAGCTCCTCGCACCAGAAGGCGTCCTCGAAGGCGGCGCGCAGGCGCTCGGCCCGCTGGCCATGCGTCTGGGCGACGGCGGTGTGCCCCAGCGCCGCCGCCATGGTCGCCGCCGCCACGTGCGCGCCGTAGGCATAGGCCTGCACCTCGCACAGCGCGATGGGCGCGTCGGCCATGGTGCCGTCGGCGTGAAACACCGAATCGTTCGAATCCTTCCAGCCCTGCTGAACCAGGCCGTTTTCGCCGCGAGCGGCATATTCGATGAATCCGTCGCCGTCGCGATCGCCGTACTGATCCATCCAGGCCAGCGCACGCTGGACGTGCGGCCACAAGGTTTCCAGGAAGGCGCGGTCGTCGGTCCGTTCAAAGTAAGCGCCCGCCAGCATCACGAACAGCGGCGTCGAATCGATGCTGCCGTAATATTTTCCGAAGGGGACCTCGCCCAGGGCGGCCATCTCGCCGGTGCGCGTCTCGTGCAGGATCTTGCCCGGCTCGGCCTCCTGCACGGGGATGTCCTCCGTCGCCTGGTTGGCCGCCAGGAACCCCAGCACCCCGCGGGCGATGGCCGGATCCAGCCACAGCATCTGGAACGCCGTGATGATCCCGTCGCGCCCGAACACCGTGCTGAACCAGGGGACGCCGGCGTACGGGTAAAGGCCGTTGGGCGTGGTGGTGGTCATCATGTGCAGATCGGAGACCGACCGCCGGATCCAGGCGCCCAGCTGTTCGTTGCTGGTGTCGACGCGGGCGTGCCGCTTCTGCATCCCGCGCACGGCGTGGGTCAGATTCTGCAAGGCCTGATCGTGGGACAAGATCTCCACGCGCGGCCCCTCCTGCAGGTCACAGCCGATCACCACCTCGACGGTGGCGGTCTTTTGCGCCTCGACCGTCAGATCAAAGCGAGCACCCGTGGGCCCCAGGGCGTCGGGGCGCGGGTGAAAACGCAGCAACGTCCGCCGCACCACCGCGTCCAGCCCTTCATACCCCAGCATGCAGCGGTCGCCGTCGACAGCCGGGGCCAGCAGACGCCCGCGCCGGCTGCGCGGCGAACCGCGCACCTCGAAGATGTCGACGTAGTCGGCGTCGAACAGGACGCGCAGGCTGATCGACATGGCGGACATGCTGTAATTGGCCACGCAGACCCGGTCGTAACAGGCGCCCTGCCAGATGAAACGCGAGCGCATGATGTGCAGGATGCCGCGCTTGAAAAGGATCTCGCGCCCGTCGGGACCGGTGATGTCCGGATTGGTGAGGTCGACGGTCAGGACCTCATTGGCGTCGTTGACCGTCGAGCTGAGCAGGAGCGGCCGGGCGTCGCCCAGGCGCAGTTCCAGCCGGGACAGGTGGCGGGTACCGCGGTGAAACACCCCTTGTTCGCCCAGCCCGACCGTGCGCACGTCGCCGAAACGATCGAAGACCCCGAACGTGTCGTCATGTTTCAGGACACGGGTACGCTCATCGGCGCGCGCGGACGTCGCCCGGATATAGTGCTGCCCTTCTATCTGGATGACGTCGTCGTCCATCGTGGTGCGGCTTCAGCCTCCTGCGACCGTGCGGGTCGCCGCCAGTTTACGCCCATGACTCAGATCGCGAAAAAGTTCCAGGTAGTCACCGGCCATACGTGAGGCCACAAACCGTTCGTCGAACCGCTGGCGGCAGCCGGCCCGATCGAACGCTTCGATGTTCTTCAAGGCGGCCACCGCGCCGTCGACGTCGTCGACCAGCATGCCGCTTCTGCCTTCCTCGATGACCTCCGGGACGGAGCCGCGCGGGCAAGCCACCACCGGCGTGCCGCAGGCCATCGATTCGATCATCACCAGGCCGAACGGCTCTGACCAGTCGATGAGGAACATCAGGGCCAGCGCGTCGCCCAGGAACGCGCTCTTGTCGGACTCGCCGATCTCCCCGATGTATTCGACGATGCCCGGATCCATCAGCGGCTTGATCACCTGTTCGTAGTAGACGCGGTCGGCGTTGTCGATCTTGGCGGCCATCTTCAGCGGGATCCCGGTTCGCCGCGCCACTTCGATGGCCCGGTCGGGTCTCTTCTCCGGCGAGATGCGCCCCAGAAACGCCAGATACTGGCCCGGGCGCGGCTGGAACTGCAGCAGATCGGCGGGCAGGCCATGGTGCACGGTGCCGACCCAGTTGGCGAAGGACAGCGGCTGTCGCTGGCTGTCCGAGATCGACACCACCGGCTCGTCGGGAAACGTCCGGTACAGCGGCTCCAGGTCGGGGATGTCCAGCCGCCCGTGCATCGTGCTGACGCGCGCTGCTTCGGTCCGGGCCGACGTGGGAAAATGCATGTAGTCGATGTGAAAGTGCAGCAGGTCGAACTCGTCGGCGCGGCGGTAGACCTCCTCGACCATGCGCATGTGATGGGCCAGCTGGTCCACGCAGCTTCCGCCCAGGCGCAGCGCCTGCCCGCACATCGGCACCAGCTCGGCGCCGGTCTGGGAATCGCCGCTCGCGAACAGCGTCACGTCGTGTCCCTCCGCGACCAGCTCTTCGGTGAGATAGGAGACGACCCGTTCCGTGCCCCCGTACAGCTTGGGCGGAACACTCTCATACAGCGGCGCGATCTCGGCTATTCGCACGATTGCATCCTCCTTCTGTCCGAGAAGGTAGTGACGACCCCGCGCCTGGGGAGCACCCCCCAAAAGAATACAGAGAAGAATACAGCGCCAGCTTGATTGTCCGTCGGACAGCACCAGGTTGTTCGGGGCCCCGGGCAGGGCCTGTCAATGCGCTATCACGTCCTGGCCACCGACTACGATGGGACCCTGGCTCACGAAGGCAAGGTCGATGCCGACGTGCTGGCGGCCCTGGCACGAACGCGCGCCTCCGGCCGCAAGCTGATCCTGGTCACCGGGCGACAGGTCGAAGATCTGGTCCGCGTCTTTCCCGAAGTCGCGACGTTCGATCTGGTCGTCGCCGAGAATGGCGCTGTCGTCTACAACCCCACCACGCACGACGTGCGCGCCCTGGCCGAACCCCCGCCTGAACAGTTCGTGGCCTTGCTGCGCAGCAAGGGCGTGCAGCCGCTGTCGGTCGGTCGGGTCATCGTCGCCACCTGGCGCCCCCACGAGATAGAGACGCTGGAGGCGATCCGCACGCTGGGCCTGGAGCTGCAGGTGATCTTCAACAAGGGCGCGGTGATGGTGCTGCCATCCGGCATCAACAAGGCGGTCGGCTTGATGGCGGCCTTGACCGAGCTGGGTCTGTCGCCTCACAACGCGGTCGCCGTCGGTGACGCCGAGAACGATCACGCCTTCCTGGCGGTGTGCGAATGCGCGGTGGCGGTGGCCAACGCCTTGCCGATGCTGAAAGAGCGCGCCGACCTGGTCACGGTGGGAGAGCGCGGCGCCGGCGTGCGCGAACTGTGCGACGCCCTGGTGGACAGCGATCTGGGCGCCCTGGCCCCGCGCCTGGAACGGCACGACCTGCCCATCGGCAAATCCCTCGCCGACGAGACGCCCGTGCGCGTGAGCGCCTATGCCCCGCCCCTGCTGATCGCCGGCACCTCGGGCAGCGGCAAGTCGACGCTGGCCACGGCGTTTCTGGAGGCCGTGGCCAGCCGCGCCTATCAGTACTGCGTGATCGATCCGGAGGGCGATTACAGCGAGCTGGAGGCGGCCACCGTGCTGGGAAGCGCCGAACACGCGCCTGGCGCCGACGAGCTGCTGGAGGTGCTGGCCAAGCCCGGCCAGAACGTGGTCGCCAACCTGATGGGCATCGCCGTCGCTGATCGGCCGGCTTTTTTCGACACGCTGTTGTCGCGACTGATGGAGCTGCGGGGGCGCACCGGACACCCCCACTGGATCATCATCGACGAGACCCATCACCTGTTGCCGCGCGAGTGGAAGCCAGCGGCGGTGACGATGCCGGGGCGCCTGGAGAATCTGGTGTTCATCACGGTTCACCCGGAACATGTCTCGGCGGCGGTGCTGGGCACGGTCGAGCTGGCCATCGCCATCGGCGCCGAGCCGGCGCGCACGCTGGGTGAATTCGCCCGCGTCGTCGGGGCGCGGCTGCCGCCCGTGGATGAAGCCGCCTTGCCGGCCGGCGAAGGCCTGGCCTGGCGGCGCACCAGCGCCGAGCCGCCCGTACGATTTTCGATCGACCAGCCGCGCACGGAACGACGGCGTCATGTCAGGAAATACGCCGCCGGCGAGCTGGGCCCGGACAAGAGCTTTTATTTTCGCGGACCACAGGAAAAGCTGAATTTGCGCGCTCAAAACCTGCAAGTCTTCTTACAGGTTGCGGACGGCATCGACGACGCCACCTGGCTGCACCACCTGCAACGTGGCGATTATTCCACCTGGTTTCGGGACGCTATCAAGGATACGACGCTGGCCGACGAGGTCGCCGCCATCGAGGCCAACGCCCGCCGTGACGCGGCACTGTCACGGGCCCGGATCCGAAACGCCATCGAACAGCGATACACCGCGCCGGCGTGATCTATTCGATCGCGTTGACAAGGGCGACGGGCAGAAATAGCGTCGCGGTTGAATCTGGGTCAATTGCCCCCTGCTTTTGGCCTGTACGGTGCGCGCGCGCGTCCACTCCCCACAAAGAGAGGCCACCATGACATCGAGACTGAATTGCTCTTGGGGTCGGCTTTCGATCTTTGCCCTTCTTTCGGTTTCGACAGTCGCCCTCAGCGGCTGCGCGTCTGAAAACGACGCCAGTCAGTATGGAGCGGCCTCCGAGGCGCTGTCCGGATTCAGCGTCACCACGCGCGCGTACAACACCCAGCGCACCGGCGCGAACCTCACCGAGACGGCGCTGACAACCGCCAACGTCAACCTGGCGACTTTCGCCAAGCTGTTCACCATCACCGTCGACGATCAGGTCTACGCACAGCCGCTGTACGCGTCCGGGCTGTCGATCGCGGGCGGCACGCACAACGTGGTGTTCGTGGCCACCGTGAACAACACCGTCTCCGCTTTTGACGCCGACCTGGCCGGCACCGGCAACCCGGTCGCGCTGTGGTCGCGCAACTTCAACAACGGCGGCCGCCCCCCGAACCACACCGAGGTCGGGCAGGCCTGCGGCGTCGGCACCTACAACGACTTCAGCGGCAACATGGGCATCGTCGGCACGCCGGTCATCGACGGGACGGCGAACACGCT
Source organism: Polyangia bacterium (assembly GCA_035577105.1). GTDB lineage: Bacteria > Myxococcota_A > Polyangia > Fen-1088 > Fen-1088 > DATKEU01. Next base: position 7,008 of record DATLVT010000202.1, on the reverse strand, counting down.
GTTCGTGGTGACCCGCACCGTCGAGGGCGGCGCCTTCATCCAGCGGCTGCGCGCCCTGGATATCACCAACGGTAACGAGCGCACCGCGGCCCGCACCATCGGGACCATCGATCCCAAGACCAACAACCAGCGTCCCGCGCTGGCGCTGTCGCAAGGCAAGGTCTACGTGGCGTGGTCCTCACACTGCGACACCTCGCCGTACGAGGGACGGGTCCTCTCTTTCAACACCGGCGATCTCTCGCAGGCCAACGCCTTCAGCGCCGCGCCCGGCAACGGTCAGGCCGGGATCTGGATGGCCGGCGCCGGCCCCACCATCGACGGCAGCGGCAACCTTTTCTATCCGACCGGCAACGGCACCTTCGACGGCAGCAACAACTGGGGTGAATCGCTGCTGCGGCTGTCGCCCACGCTGGGGGTGCAGGACTCCTTCACGCCGTTCAACTTCGCCAGCCTGAACTCGTCCGACAACGATCTCGGCTCGGCCGGGCCCATCTTCGTTCCGGGAACGACCCGCCTGGTGACCGGCGGCAAGGGCGGCGGCACCTGTTACCTGGTCGAAAGCACCAACATGGGCCACTTGGTCAACAACGACGCCCAGATCCCCCAGAAATGGCACTGCGTCGACCCTGACAACGTCCGGACCGGGCTGACCCACCACCTGCACAACAGCATGGTGGCGTGGAACAGCCCCAGCGGACTGAACCTTTACACCTGGGGCGAGAACGATTTCGGCCGCATGTGGCGGTTCAACGGCAGCACCTTCAACACGCCGGCCGCGTCGGTGGCGAACGTGCTGCCGCCGCAGGGAATGCCGGGCGGCATGATGTCGCTGTCGGCCAACGGCTCGTCGAACGGCATCCTGTGGGTGACCATGCCGCTGTCGGGAGACGCCAACCACAACGTCGTTCCCGGCGTGCTGCGCGCCTTTGACGCCAACGATCTGACCCGCGAGCTGTGGAACAGCACGTTCACCGCGGTGGACAACCCGCAGAACTTCACCAAGGGCTCGGCGCCCGTCATCGCCAACGGCAAGGTCTACGTGCCCGGGCTGTCGAACCGGGTCAGCGTCTATGGTCTGGCCAGCACCACCCAGGCGGAGTCGGCCACCGTGGCCGGGTTCACCGCGGGGCGCGTCGAGCGCGTGTTCAGTGACCCCGGCGCCAGCAACGGCGCGGGGGTGATCCTGGAAGGCCACGCCGTCGGTGATTTCGTTTCCTTCACCCTGAACGTGCCGTCGACCGGCGTGTGGGGCGTCCGCCCGCGCCAGAAGCAAAGCAACAACCGCGGCATCTGGCAGCTGAGCATCGACGGCGTCAACCAGGGCGGTGCCCAGGATGGATTCAACACCGCCGTGGTCTATCCCGAGACCGATCTCGGTACGCTGAACCTCACCGCCGGCAACCACACCTTCAAGTTCACCGTCACCGGCAAGAACGGCAGCTCAAGCGATTTCTGGATCGCCCTTGATTACTTCAAGTTGGTCCGCCGCGGTTGACCGCCGCCGCCGCGCTGTTTCTCTGCCTCGCCGTCGAGGCCGCGCCATCGGCGCCGGGTCAGCTGCCGGCGCCGCCTGACGTGGCGGCGCCGCCCGCGGGCGCCATCAAGACCCCGTCGGGCGTCGCCATCAAGATCCTGCGGCCGGGGCGTGGCACCCAGCACCCGCAGTCGAACGACTGCGTGAAGCTGCATTTCTCGGCGTGGAAGCGCGACGGCACCTTCCTGTCCGATTCGCGCCACTGGGGCGATCCCCAGAACCAGTGTCTGGTGACGGCCTTCCCCGGCGTCACCGAGGCGCTGAAGAAGATGACCGTGGGCGAACAGTGTCGCGTCTGGGTGCCGGCCCGCTTGACCTTCCGCGCCGATGACGACGACGCGCCCACGCCCGTCGACACCACCTTCGAGATCGAGCTGTACGACATCGTCAAGGCGCCGCCCACGCCGCGCAGCTTGAAGTCGCCGCCGGCCAGGGCGACCAGGCAGCCGTCGGGGCTTGCCGTCGAGACCCTGAAGAAGGGCACCGGCACGGTCCACCCGCAGGACAGCAACCAGGTGATGCTGCACTTCTCGGGCTGGACCGTCGACGGCCGCCTCATCGAATCATCGGTGATGGCCCGCCACGCCGCCATCTTCCCGATGACCGGCGTCATGCGCGGCTGGCACGACGCCCTCTTGCAGATGGTCGTGGGCGACAAGGTCCGCGTCTGGATCCCCCGCGACCTGGCCTTCGGCGCCAAGCCGGGACGCGGGCAACCCAAGGGCGATCTGGTCTACGAGCTGGAGCTGCTGGAGATCCAGTAGCAACAAAGACGATCAGCCGGTGCAAGTGCTGGTCGCGCAGGCCCAGGCGCCGGAGGCCGGGTCATAGCGACAGTCGCCCTTGGTGCAATCGCTGTCATTGACGCACGCGTCTTTGGGGTGGTGACAGTAATAACCGACCACGCCGGTGTAAGGCCCACAATCAAAGCCAACCGTCGGCGAGCAGTGGTTCCCGGGCCCGCAGTCGCTGTCTGTGCGACAGTTCCCTGCCAGGCAGCCGTTCCAGAGCAGACCATTGGTCACTCCGGCGGCGCGGCACGCGCACGGCCCGCCGGTCGAGCAATCGCTATCGGAGAAGCACCGGTCATAGGTGCAAGCGCAGCCACGCTGCATGATCATGGTGTTGCATCGTCCATTCGTGCCTGTCGCGCAATCAGAGTCGGCCGTGCAAGACAGCGCCGCGCCGCCCGCCGACGGATCGCAAGCGCCGGGCGCGCGCTCCCGCTCGCACGTCTCGGCGCTCACCCGGTGCTTCATGGGTGGCGTCCCGGCTCCGGCGTCGGCCGACAGCGTCGTCCCCCCACACCTCGCCGTCGCCAAGACCCAGAGCGCGAACCCCGTGAACCGTCGGTTCATGCTTCATATCCTATTGAAGACGCGACCCCGCGGTCGAACGCAAATTGCCAATCCCGACGCAGTCGCCGTCAGGGCGCACGAACGTGCGGGTGGCGGTTGACTTGAGCGCCGCAACGGGGAAGATTCTCGCCCTGCGGTCTACGCAGAACGAAGGAGGGTACGCAGAGGGGCCAGGCAAGTCGTTAGGATCTTCAGCAAGCCGGAGTGGCGAAATGGTATACGCAGCGGACTCAAAATCCGCCGCCTTTACGGGCTTACGAGTTCAAGTCTCGTCTCCGGCACAAAGCGAAGTTATTAGGGAATCTATCGGTGGATGCGGTTGGTCCGGTAGGTCGGCGATAGCGCCGCATGGGCTGTCCGCGCGCTATCGAGACCGAAACAGCCCCCTCGTCGGCGATCGCATCCGACGCACAGGCGGTCGGCCGAGCAAGCATTCTTGCCGCCCTCGACCGCTTCGGGCTAACGCCAGCGCCGCCTGGCGCCCGCACCGACGTCGCGCCGATTGGCGTCGGATCATCGGCCTGATTGGCACCTTCCCATCGGTCCGGCGATCGGCGAGCTCCCGAACATCTGCTCGCCGCTGAAAAAAGATCGCGACATTTCGGACCGCGCGCCGTCTAGAGCGCCGAACAGGTTCGCAGTCGCGCTGGTCTTGAACCAGAAATGAAAAAGGAGTGGTCATGATGCTGTCGAAATTGCGGTTGCAATGGATTCTGGTTCTGGCCCCTTGCTGTATTGGGCTGGCGAGCTGCGGAGAGCCGCCCTCGGTCGAAGACCAGGGGGCGACTCAAGCGGGGCTCACCCTCGCGGCAGGCTCTGATTCTCCGTGGTTCTACGATTACGGATCTTCCTGCAACGACAATTACGGGCCCCAGTCCTATCCAGACTTGCATTGCTGCCCACCAGGAACGGCGATGACCGGTGCACACCTCGGGGCCAATATATTCAAATGCGCAACCGTTGAAGGCGGCTTCTCGGCGTTCACTGTTGATTTTGGGTGGGGGTCGACTTGGTTCTGTCCGAAGGCGCCGGGCGACAGCGGGTTGTCCTGCACGCCGCCACGAAACAACATGCATGCGTGTCCTAAGGGTTGGGTCATGATCGGTTACAACTCGTCGGTCAATCGGCTCTTCTGTGGCCTGCCGACGGGCGGCGCCACGAAGCTCGAATACGTGGATGGGGGCACCTCCGATGGCTCCATGCACATTTGCCGTGAAAACGTCTCCAACCCGAATCGCTTTGCGATGAGCGGAATCAACGCCGGCGCAAACCAATTTACGTGTGCACAGTAGGGCCCAAATTCTTGCCACCCATCCAGGCTGCGGTGCGAGCCGCAGCCATCACAGAGGTGTCGCCGATGCATCCGTCTGCACGCGTTCCTGTCCGGCGGCGTTCGAGCCCGCTGGTGGTTGCTGCCGCCTCGAGCGCTCTCGTTGTGATTGGCTTCGCTGGTGTTCTGGTCGCGCGCCGCTCCCGAACGAGGGTATCCACAGCCCCGATCGCTTCCCTGTCGGCCGACGGCATCGAGGCGTCTGCCCGCCCCAGCCCGGCGTGGACGCGCGAAGAGAGACGGGCCATCGGGTCGGTCGAGACCGCGAAGACCGGATTTGCAGGTGAGCCAGCGATGTTCGCCCTGCAAAGATTGGATCCGCGACAGGAACGCGAGTCATGGGTACGGCAAACCAAGGAGTCCGGGTCGGCTCCGCAGAAGTGGCACTCGCGGGCGATGGGGACCTTCGCCGCCATCACGGCGGGGGCCGACAAGCTGCCCACGAAAGGCCGGGGCCCAACCTGGTCATCGGTCGAATGCTTTCAAGGCGGTTGTCTGGCGGATGCCACCTATCACGATCAACAGGCTTTTGGGGAATTCGACAAGCTGATGATCAAAGACCACGACTCCCCCTTTCATACCTGGCCTGGTCAAAAGCGACGTAGCCCGCCAGTCAGGCGCGACGACGGAACCGTCGTCGCCACCTGGTTCCTGATGACACCCGACGAGCAATTTTCCAACCAAGGGAGATGAGATGAGACGACGCGCTATGATGATTGGCTTCGGCGTTTGCAGCGGCGCGATTTTTCTCACTGCCGCGTCGCTTGCCGGCGATCGCGATCGCCACTTCGCGGGATCGTTTTGTATGCCAGTGGACCCCGAAACCGGCCTTGTCTCGATGACAGCCGCGGGCGAAGACGAACGGGTTGATCGGGTCTGTCCCGTTCCTTTTGATCTCGACAGCACGCTGCCTCGCGGAAATGTTCGAGCCAGCTTTTTACGAATGGTTTACAGTGATCAAAACAGCAGGACTGAGTCCATTGGCGACTTGTGGTGTGACGTGGAGATCAACAGCGAAAGTGGTGGATTTGTGGCTTCGGCCAAACGATATGCATGCAGTCAGTTTGGAGGATGCCTTAATGGCACCACCGGGACGTATGAGGGATCTCTGATTTTTGGAATTGAAGATTACAACCTGGCGAACGGCTGGATAAACAATTTGCACTTCCTTTGTTCGGTTCCGGGCGAGCGCGATGGGAAGGTCTCGACGCTGCGGATGTATCAGGCCGATCTGGGTTACCAATAGGACAACCAGCAGCCGTAGGCGCCAATCTGCAAGGTCACGCGGGCCCAGTTTCTGCTCGCCGCTGAAAAAAAGATCGCGACATTTCGGTCCGCGCGCCGTCTAGAGCGCCGACAGGTTGGCTGACCGAGTGAAAGCGCGAGGCTTCGCGCAGAGCAAGGTCCAGCAGGTGACGGCGAGGAGCTTCAGGTGAAACACGAGTCAAGCGGTGGTGCGCCCCACGCCGATGGGTGGGCGGTAAGGCTACGGGCGCTTGCACCGGCGGTGGTCGCTGGCTTGCTTCTGGGACTCTGGCTGGGGGATCGCGTTCATACCAAAACACCGATCGCGGACCCGACGGTTCCCGGGACGCTGCAAGCTCTTGACCAACGTCTTGCCGCGTTGCAGACGGCGGTCGCATTGGGCGAAGAGCGCTGCTTGGCGGCGATCAATCGGGCGACGCTGCTTCCGAAAGCGGAAACTGCGGGGGCGTCACTAACAGCTGTTCAGGCTGCTTCTCCCAAGCAAGTCGATCCGGCGGCCGACCGCCTCGTCCTCGATCGAGGCTACGACCTTCTGTCTCGCGCAGAGACAAATGGGGTCTGGGGTGCAGAGGATCAACGTGCTTGGGCGCGGCTCATGGGCGGCGCCAACGCGACCGCTCACAACGAGTTATTGGAGGCTCTCATCGGGCATTTCAAAGACGGCAGCCTCCGCCCGACCCGCCACTAAGCCTTCAGGCATCGCTGTTCTCTCCAGATAAACGACAAAGAACAATACAATGAAGAAAGCAGGTCTCTCGATTTTCGCCGCGGCCGTTATATCTCTCGTTTCAAGCACCGCCGCTCTGGCTGGCCCGGTCCAGGTGTTCAGCGACTGGGCCCGCGGTGACATGGGCACCGCGCACAACGCCACCAACGGCCAGTACATCGGCTGCTGGACAGACTCGGACGCGAATGGTCCACCGCTGATGTACTGCGAGGCCTACGACGGAGCAGGGGGACTGAACTTTTGTTTCTCGATCAGCTCTAGCATCATTTCGACGCTCCAGACCATTGCCGACTCCAGCGACATCGAGTTCGGCTGGGACGACTCGCACACTTGTTCATTCCTCACGATCAACAACTTTTCCCAGCCACCAGGCCGCAACGCCTCCCCATCCAGCGCGGCCCCTCCTCCCAAGAACTGAGAGCGAGAGGCCGGCGAACAGTGTCCGCCTTGGCCGATCGTTGCAGCATCTTGGGTTTGGTTGATCGAGGCAGGCCTCGGCCGGCCCAGCGCTCATCCCATGCGAGCGGCTCTGAGCGGCGGCTGCGGCGGCCGGTGCTGGCCGATCGCCACGCGAACGCGCTCAGGTTCCGCAGAACGTCCGGTACATGCGCTGGTCAGCCCCGGGTGGCTCCGCGAGATGGGCGAGCTCTGGCTGGTCGTCGAAGGGCCTGGTCAGCACGTCGGCCAGCACCTGGAAGGGGCCGAAGTCGTCGCGGCGGACGGCGGCTTCGATGGCCTCTTCCACGCGGTGGTTGCGGGGAATGAAGGCAGGGTTGGTGCGCCTCATCGCCGA
>DATLVT010000201.1:0-2096 GCA_035577105.1 Polyangia bacterium | reverse complement strand
CCAGTCGCCGAACTCGCTCGCGCCCTGCTCGTGAAATCGTTCGGTGCGGATCTGCGCCTCGACCTCGCCGCGGATCTGTGCCCGTTCGCGCTGGTAGCGTTGCTCGGGCGTGTCCTCGGCCTGCGGCTGGGCTGCGGCCTGACGGCGGTAGAACTCGAGTTCGGCTGACTGGCGGGCCTGCTCGCGCTCTGCGGCGCCGAGGCGGGCGCGCAGCTGGGCGATACGGCGGTCCTCGCGCTGCTGTGCCCGCTGCTGCTTCTCCTCCTCGGTCTGTTCCGGCGCCTCGGTCTCGGGGGCCGGCGTGGACTCTGGTGGTGGCGTAGGCGTGGGTTCGCGTTCCGGCTCGGGTGCCGGGTGTTCGGTCGTCTCGCTCATGGGGGTTACTCGTTGTCTGGTTGGTGCGGGATGAATGACGGAAACATCGCGTCGATCTCCGCCAGAGTGTAAGCCGGTAGTCCTGACCTCTCTCGGGCCGCGTGGAACTCTCTGGCTCGTTCGAGTTCCGTCAAGTAGTAATGATCTTTCGCTGTAATTGGCCCGAACGCGCGCTCTCTCCGCATCTCCCGGATGAGGTGCCTGACATTCCCAGGAGTGCGCCCAAATCGCCGGGCCATCGCGTCGTAATTTCGCTCGCCAGCAAGATATGCCTGCCAGATCGCCTCTCTGACTTGCTTCTTATGCTCCAGACTATTGGCGCGTATCGTCGGCTTTGGACGGGCCTTCTTTGCGGCCACCAGTCGCTTCAGCGCTACCTCGTAAGCAGCCAGCGCTTCGCAATATTCCTGCTCTGGGTCACTCGCCATGTGGTGGCGCTGACGGCGGGACGTCGTGGACGATCGTCATAGGCTCGTCAGGCGTGGGTGTGGGCTGTGCCAGGGTGCCGCGCGCGACGGCGAGGGCGGCCTCCAGCTCGGTGATGCGGGTGAGTTGCCGACTAATCACACGGGCCTGCTCGACGGCGCCAACCTCCAGTCCGGTGACACGGGCGCGCAAGCGGTCGATCTCGGCCAGCGCCTCGGCCAGCACGGTGCCAACGAGGGGAGGATCGTCAGTCACTGCACCGTCGCGGGGGCCTCTGCGGCCCCTCCAGAGGCGTCGGCGCCATTCGGCGGCACTGGTGGGGCCATGCGTGCCGCGAGGTCGCCCTGCACATCGGCGTGGCCCTCCAGTACCGGCTGCAGGCGCGTGCCGAGCATGTCCTCGACCAAGCCGCGCACGATGATCTGGAGGCTGTGCGGATCGATGCCGCCTACCACGTCGAGACGCTTGGTCTCCGCTTCGTAGTCGCGCACTGCAATCTCCGCGCTCTTGTCCTGGCTCTTCATCTGCGCAGCGGCCAGCTGCTGTTTCAGCTCGGCGATCTCCTGATCGGCCTGGCTGAGCAACTGCTGGGCGTGCTGGGTGATTGCGGCCGTCTGCGGATCTGGTCCCGCCTTGTATTGCGGTGGCAGGCCGCGCTTCAGCCGATCGGCCAGTTCATCGGCGCCAGGGAAGTCGCTATTGGTAGCCCAGAAGTCGCCCACGATCTGAAATGCCGCGGGGTTCTGGCTCATGATCTGGGAGAACGCATTGGCCGCTTCCTGGCGCTGCGTGCCGTAGCTCGGGCCGACATCCGCCTCGACGTCGTAGGTTCCGACATTGGGGTTGAAGATGATGGTCGGGTCGGGCCGTTCCGGGTCTTCCTGCTGCCGCTGCGCCTGGCCTGGCGTTACTGGCGCTGGCGTCCCATCCGGCCCCTGTGCGACCTCCTGATGCGCCTCGGGCGCCTGCGGGTCGATCAACACCTTGTTCTCATCGCCGTCCTCGGCCAGCGTCATCACCACGCGCCGCACGTCGTAGATCTTCGGGATCATATCCAACAAGATCCGTCCAATCTGCCTGATCCCCTTCGCTTGATTGTCGATGTAATGGTAGGTCGCGGTATCGCCCTGCCGCTGCCGCTGCTGAATGGCGATGCCGGAGCGTTCGTTGGAGGGCATCCCCAGCTCAGCCTGATACTGGCCGGTGACGCTCATCAGATCCTGGCGCGCGATCTGCATGCCCTGTATATACGCCTGCGCCATCTGCGGCGGTTGCTCGCGCTCGGGGCGGGCGAT
>DATLVT010000200.1:0-5625 GCA_035577105.1 Polyangia bacterium | reverse complement strand
CCCAGCGTCACCGCCTGCGCGCGCTGCAGGTGCGTGTACCCCGGCAGCAGCGTGTCGGCGTGCTGGCGCGCGCGCCGGCACAGCGCGACCCGCGTGCGATCGATGGCGGTGGCCAGCTCCGCGGCGGCGGCCCGGGCATACAGCTTCAGATCGGTGGCCACCTGGTCATTCCGGCTGCGGGCGGTGTGCAGGCGGCGGCCCGGCTCGCCGATCATCTCGATCAACCGCCCCTCCACGTTCATGTGCACGTCTTCCAGAGACGGATCCAGCGTGCGCGCGCCGCTGTCGAACTCTTGAGCCACCGCGTCGAGACCGCCGATGATGGCGTCGGCGTCAGCCTGTGAGATCAGCCCGACGGCCGCCAGCATGCGCGCCTGGGCCTGGCTGCCGCGCACGTCGTCACGCAACAGACGGCGATCGAAGGCCACTGACGCGTTGAGCGCGGCCGCCGCCGGATCCATGGCGCCCTGAAACCGTGCTCCGCGTCCGCCGCTGGGCTTTACCGTCGACATTTGCCGCTTTCATACCCCAATCCCGCTCCTTAGAAGTGGCGAAAACAGAACCCGCACGCTACGATGATCTTGGGACATCCGCGAGCGACTGGCCCTAAAAGGAGGACGAACGCATGGCCAAACGAACCCTCATGAACGGTAGGGAGCCTCTTCGCCAACAAACCCGCCTCGGAGAAAAGGAGCCCGAGCGGAGTTAACCCTCCTCAGGACCAGCCTGTTTCGTTGTTACCTCTGTAGCGGTCGACGAGCCACACAGACCTCACCAGGCCCGGAAGCGGGGCTCGCGCTGAAAGGCCACAGATTGGGCGGCGCCCAGCGGCGCTAGCTCAGACCAGTCGGGTAGCGGACCAGCGCGCCGGTGAGACACTCTCCCGGCGCGCTATTTTTTCGCTCGCAGGCTCGCTGCGTGGAAGGGGCCTGCTGGCCCCTCCCACGGGCGCTCCCCAGCGCCTCTCGCAAGGTGGGCCGGCCGGGCAAAGCCCGGCCTCCTGAACTGGAATATCAGCGCCTCAATCCGAAAGGCGAACTAACAGAACTTTTCAGCCCAGAGGTTGAGGGTCAGGAGGGCGAAGAGTTTTCTTCCCAGGTCCTGGCCGGCCATGTGGCGGGTGAGGAGGTCGGAGATGGCGACGGGGGAGAGGCCCAGCCGGTGGACGGCGGCGCCGTCGAGCAGCCGGCGGCGCATCTCTGCGGTGGCCGGTTCGCGCAGCCAGCGGTCGACGGGGATCTCGAAGCCGCGTTTGGGGCGGTCGGTGATCGACGGCGGCAGGCAGCGGCGCAGCAGGCGGCGCAACAGGGGCTTGTCCCGGCGGGCGCCGATCTTGGCCCACGGGGAAAGCCCCAGGCCCAGCTCGACCAGCTTGCGGTCCAGCAGCGGCACGCGCACCTCCAGGCTGTGCGCCATCGACAGCTTGTCGGCCTTCAGCAAGAGGTTGTCGAGCAGCATCGACGAGAAATCGACGTACTGCAGCCGCGCCACCGGATCCAGGCCCTGCTGGTGGGCGCGCCGAAAGAGCTCGTCGATGCTCTGGTGGCAGGCCTCGGCCTTGGCATCGCCGGCCCCGAGAGCGCGGCGTTCGTCCTCGGAGAAGACCTCGAACCAGTTGAGATAGCGCGCGCTCTCTGACAGTCGAACCGAATCGATCAGCTTGGCGCCACGCCGCAAAAGATTTCCCAGCCCTTTCGATCGGGACGGGACCCAGCGCCCCAGCGCCGACGGGTGCGCCGACCCGGCGAATCGCGCCACCTGCGTGGACTCGGCCAGCCACCCCCAGAAATAACGATGATAGCCGCCCAGAACTTCGTCGCCGCCCTCGCCCGACAGCGCCACGGTGACGTGCGCGCGCGTCCCCTTGCACAGGTGCCACAGCGGCAGCACCGCGCTGTCGGAAAGCGGGTCTTCCAGAAATCCGACGATCTCGGACAGGTCGCCCAGCGCATCCGGCGCCAGCTGGATGCGCACGTTGTCGCTGCCCACCTGGCGCGCCACGGCTGCGGCAAATTCTGTCTCGTCGCCGCGATCCGAGGCGGCGAACCCGATGGAGAACGTGCGCGGTGGCGGGCGACCGTCGCGGGCGGCGTAGGCGGTCAAGGCGCTGGAGTCCAGGCCGCCCGAAAGGAACACGCCGGTCGGCACGTCGGCGATGAGGTGACCCTTCACCGACGCGTCCAGGCGCTGGTCCAGCAGATCGATCAGATCGTCGTCGGACAGTCTCGGCAACCGCTCGGGGCCAAGCTCGTAGTAACGGTGGCTGCTCTCCTGGCCGGAATCCAGATCCACCTCGACCAGCGTGGCGCGCGGCAGCTTGGTGACGCCGGCGAACGCGGTGCCCGGCGACGGAACGTACCCCAGGCAGAGGAACGATCCGACGAACCCGCCGTCAACGGCCGGCCGACCCTGCCCGTCGGCGGTGAAGGCGCGCACCTCCGACGCGAAGGAGAGCTGCCGGCCGCCGCGTCGCACGTAAAGCGGCTTGATCCCGAATCGATCGCGCGCCAGAAACAGCCGGCGGCGAGTGCGATCGACCAGCGCGAAGGCGAACATTCCTTCCAGGCGGGCCACCAGCCCCCGCGCCCCCCACTGTTCGTACCCGTGCACCAGCACCTCGGTGTCAGTGGCACTCCGGAAGCGATGGCCGGCTGTGACCAGCTGATCACGCAGCTCCTGGAAGTTATAAACCTCGCCGTTGTAAACGATCTGAACGGCGCCGTCCTCGTTGCCCATCGGCTGGTGGCCCAGCGGGCTGACATCGATGACGGACAGGCGCCGCATCCCGATCCCGACGCCACCTTCCACGAAGGTGCCGTGATCGTCCGGGCCGCGGTGCACCAGCGTCGCCACCATGGCGTCGATTTCCGCCGGCTGAACAATGCCCGCACCGGCGAATCGGGCGATGCCCACGATCCCGCACATGTGCTAGCAGCCGGTTTCCATCGAGCGCGGCAACATATATCATGTGCGCCGACAATCGTCCGTCGTTCACAAACACCTCCCTCTATACTGATGGTCCTATGAATATCTTGGGGTTAAACGCCTTTCACGGAGACGCCTCTGCGGTCCTGGTCAAGGACGGCAAGCTGGTCTCGGCCATAGAAGAAGAGCGGCTGAACCGGCACAAGCACTGCGCCGGGTTCCCGTCGCTGGCCAGCAAGGCGGTCCTGCAGCACGGGGCGGTGGCCCCATCCGAGCTGCAGCACGTCGCTATCTCGCGCGACCCGAAGGCCAACCTGCACAAGAAGATCCTGTTCACGCTGCAAAAGCGACCGTCGTTCACCAAGCTGGTCAAGAACCGGCTGGCCAACGTGGCCAAGGTGCGCGGCGTGGACGACTCCCTGCGGGCCGCCCTGGCCCCCGACGGCGACAAGATCACCGCCAAGTTCCACAACGTCGAGCACCACAAGTCGCACATCTCCAGCGCCTTCTTCGTCTCCCCGTTCGAGGAAGCGGCCTGCCTGTCCATCGACGGGTTCGGCGACTTCGTCTCCACCATGCGCGCCGTCGGGCGCGATCGAGATCTTGAGATCATCGACCGCATCGAGTTCCCGCACTCGGCCGGCCTCTTCTATACGGCCATCACCCAGTTCCTGGGTTTTCACAGGTACGGTGAGGAGTGGAAGATGATGGGGCTGGCCCCGTACGGCAAGCCGACCTACGTCGAGCCGCTGCGCCAGGTGATCCACGCCCTGCCCGAGGGGCGCTTTGAATTGAACCTGGATTACTTCCGCCACCACAGCGAGGGCGTCGAGATGTCCTGGGATGAAGGCTCGCCCAAGCTGGCGCTGGTCTTCTCCGAAAAGCTGGCCACGGTGCTGGGGCCGGCGCGCGATCCCGAGGATCCCGAATTTTTCGGCAAGTGGGCCGACATCGCCCACAGCGCGCAGGTCATCTACGAAGAGATCTTCTTCCACGTCCTGCGCGATCTGCATCAGCGGACCGGCCTGTCGCGGCTTTCGCTGGCCGGCGGCTGCGCGCTGAACTCGGTGGCCAACGGCAAGATCTTCGAGCAGACGCCGTTCCGCGAGGTCTACGTGCAACCGGCCGCCGGCGACGACGGCACCGCGATCGGCGCCGCCTTCTACGTGCAGCACGCCATCCTGCGCCAGCCGCGATCGTTCGTTATGGACCACGCCTATACCGGCCCATCATTTGACGATGTGGCCATCGAGGCGGCCATCAACAAGGCGCGCGGCAACGGCTGGGACGCCGGCGTCAGCGTCCGCCGCGTCGACGACGAGACCCTTTTTCGCGAGACGGCCGCCGCCATCGCCGGTGGCAAGGTGGTCGGCTGGTTTCAGGGCGGCATGGAGTTCGGGCCGCGGGCGCTGGGCGATCGATCGATCGTCGCCGATCCGCGCCGCGCCGACATGAAGCAGATCCTGAACACCCGGATCAAGCACCGGGAGACCTACCGCCCCTTCGCCCCCAGCATCATGGAGGAGAAGGTGCAGGACTTCTTTGAACGGCAAGAGCCGTCGCCCTTCATGCTGATGGTCTACAAGGTGCGCCCCGAGCAGCGCGCCCGCATCCCCGCCGTCACCCACGTCGACGACACCGGCCGCCTGCAGACCGTCAGCGCCCGGACCAACCCCCGTTACCACCGCCTGATCAGCGAGTTCGCCCGGCAGACCGACGTCCCCCTGGTCCTGAACACCAGCTTCAACGAGCACGAGCCGATCGTCGCCACGCCCGCCGACGCCATCGCCTGTTATCTCAAGACCCGCATGGACGTGCTGGCCCTGGGTAACTGGGTCCTGTCCCGGGCCGCCGCATGAGAACAGCCTTCATCGCGTTCCTGCTGTCAGCCGCCTGCGCGGCCGTGCTGACACCGCTGGTGCGGGCGGTGGCGATGCGCCTGGGTGTGCTGGACCACGCGCTGACCTCGCGCAAGATTCACGGACGACCGGTGCCCCGCCTGGGCGGCATCGCCATGGTGACCGCCTTCTATGTCCCGCTGCTGGGCTTGTTCTTCTTCCGCAGCGAAGTGGGCCGGTTGTTCCTGGCGGAGAAGAACCAGGCGGTCGGGCTGTTCGTGGGCGGATTCCTGATCGCGCTGCTGGGGATCTACGACGATCTGTGGGGCGCGGGCGCCAAACGAAAGTTCGCCGTTCAGTTCACGGTGGCGGCGCTGCTTTATTACCTGGGCTTCCGCATCGACAACCTGGCCAATCCGTTCGGCGGCCCCATCGCCCTCGGCTGGGCGGGGATGCCCTTCACGCTGCTGTGGATGGTCGGCGTCATCAACGCCATGAACCTGATCGACGGCCTGGACGGCCTGGCGGGCGGCGTGGCGCTGGTGGCCGTCACCACCACGTTCCTCATCGCCCTGCAGCGCGGTCACCCGCTGATGATCCTTTTCTGCGCGGCGCTGGGCGGATCGATCCTGGGGTTTCTCTTCTACAACTTCAACCCGGCGTCGATCTTCATGGGCGACACCGGGAGCATGTTCCTGGGGTTCGTCCTGGCGACGATCGTTCTCCAGACGAACCAGAAGGCGTCGACCGCCGTCGCGGTCATGATCCCGACGATCGCGCTCGGTTTGCCGATCATGGACACGCTGCTCGCGATCGTCCGGCGGGCCATTCGCGGGTGGCCGTTGTTCCAGGCCGACAAGGA
>DATLVT010000199.1:0-5274 GCA_035577105.1 Polyangia bacterium | reverse complement strand
CTCCGCCTTGTACAGCTCCCAGTTCGACGTCAGGAAACCGCCGTCCTTGTTGCTGTCCGAATAACCCAGCATGACCTCTTGAATGTCGTCGCGGCTCTCCAGCAGCTGGCGATAGAGCGGGCAGGAGAACAGCTGGTCCATGATGCCCCCGCAGGCGCGCAGATCGCCGATGGTCTCGAACAGCGGAATGATGTTCACCGCCAGGCGGGGCTCCTGGCCTGGCACCAGCAAGCCGGCTTCCTTGAGGAGCAGCGCCACCTCGAACACGTCGCTGGGTCCGGCCGTCATCGAGATGACGTAGTTGGGGACGGCGCGCGCGCCGAAGGTCTGGTGCAGGCCCGCCGCTATTTCCAGCGTGCGCAAGAGTTCGGTCGTTTCGTCGCCGTACGCCAGGTGCGGAGAGATCAGCGGTCGTGGTGTCCCCAGCTCGCGCAGCAGCAGCTGCTGGCGATCGGGCTCCGACAGCGTCTCGTAGGTGTCGCGGCCGATGGCGCGGGCGAGGATCTCTCGCACCACCCGCGCATGAACCGCGCTGTGCTGGCGCAGGTCCAGCGACGACAGATGAAACCCGAAGACCTCGGCGGCCCGGCGGAGGCGTCGCAGGCGCCCCTCGGCGACCAGTTCGGCGCCGTCGTTGGACAGCGCCAGACCGATGACGTCAAGGTCGCTGATGAGCTCGTCGGGATTGGCGTATGGTTCGGCCGCTCCGACGGCGCCGTAGAGCGCGGGGGTCACCGCTGACAGGCGACGCGCCGTCGCGGCCAGCCGGGCGTAGATGCCAATCAGCGCGCGGCGAAACGGCTCCTGCTCGCGGGTGACCGCGCGATCGGGCGACAGGGCCGCCAGCGCCACCAGCTCCGGAGGAACGTCGGCGTAGCGAGAGGAAAGGCTCAGCTCGCTGCCCAGGGCGTGCACCTCGCCCAGGTAATGCTCCAGGATCAACGCCGCTTGCCGCTGCAGCGCCAGCGCCGTCACGTCGTGGGTGACGTGCGGATTGCCGTCGCGATCGCCGCCGATCCAGCTGGACACGCGCAGGAATGGCCCGACGTTCACCCCGCGCCCCAGCGCCTGTTCAAGGTCGGCGTAGATCTTGGGGATCACCTTCAAGAACGTGCTGCGAAAATAGGCCAGCCCGTTCTCGATCTCGTCGGCCACGGTCGGCTTGACCGCGCGTACCTCGCTGGTCTTCCACAGGATGAGGATCTCGCGGCGCAGCTCGCGTTCGATCTCCGCCAGCAGCGCGGCCGAGCCCGCCTGCCGATCGCGGGCCGCCAGCTGGGCGCCGATGGTGCGGTGGCGGTCGAGGATGCTCTTGCGCTGAACCTCCGTGGGGTGCGCCGTCAGGACCGGCTCGACGCGCGCCTTCTCAAAGAACGCCACCATCTTGCGCGTCGGCACCTGCGCCGCCCGCAGCCGCTGCAGCGCAAAGGCCAGCGTCCCCGGCTTGACCGGCTGATCAGGCGCCAGTTGCCCCGCGCGGCGGCGGCGGTTCTGGTGCTGATCCTCGGCGACGTTGGCCAGGTGATGGAAGTAGCTGAAGGCACGCACCACGTGCGTCGCCGCCTCCTGGTCCAGCGCCGCGATGGTCTTTTCCAGGCTGCGCAGGCTGCGCGGATCGTGTTCGCGCCGGTAGGTGACCGCCGTGCGCCGGATGTTCTCGACGATGGTGAAGATCCGCTCGCCCGCCTGCTCGCGGATGGTGTCGCCCAGGAGACGGCCAAGGAAGCGGATGTCCTCGCGCAGGGCGAGGTCGGTGTCCGCGGGCTTGGAGGTGCGGTGGGGCTTCGGTTTCGGGTTGGGTCTGGCGATGGT
This sequence comes from Polyangia bacterium, assembly GCA_035577105.1. GTDB lineage: Bacteria > Myxococcota_A > Polyangia > Fen-1088 > Fen-1088 > DATKEU01. Next base: position 3,462 of record DATLVT010000199.1, on the reverse strand, counting down.
GGCGGCGCTGGTGGTCGAACGTTTCATGGGCGAACGCCGGCCAGAATGGCACAGGCGCCCACGGCGCGCGGAGGAAATTCAAGACGGTCGACGGTTGTGGCCGCCGCGTTTCCGCTTGGTCAAGACGCCGCGGCCCGTCTCCTGCTGAGAAGGGCGGTGATTTCTCTCCGATCCTGTCGGCTAGGGATGTGGAACCAACGCCACCCCTCGATAAAAGGTGTTCGCTGGCGCTGTACTGAGCAGGGTCGCGGTGGCGCTGGCCGGGTCAACTATCCCGTCGTCAACGTAGCGCAAGATCGTGTTGGGCGACGTCGTCGCCGTCGCTTTGCTGGTGACGATCAACACCGTGGAGCCACCGCTGTTGTCGGCGGTCAATCCCACCGCGCCCGTTGTCGCGGGCAAACCGACGTTGAATGTACCTGACAGCGTCCAGCTGCTGCCGTTGAAGGTCCACTTTTGGACGCCACCAGTGGGCGGCGCCCGCTCATCGGCCACGTACAACACGTTGCCAACCCATGCGAAGGCAAAAGGACTGACGGTGCTGTCGGTTGTCGGCATCCCCGGTGTCGATACCAACGCCGATAAGGGTTGCAGGGTAGTCGGCAAATTGGTCCCCACCTGGAAGACATTGTTGAAGGGAGTATTGGCGGCCGTGCAGAACAGCTGGCCGTTCGCGATCTCGCAATCACGTGTGCTGCCACTGTCCACAACTATCTGGGTCGTCGTGGCCGTTGCGCCGATCGGGGATGAATAGAAGACGCCCTTGTTCGGGCCTTTGTCTCCATTCCCCGCCGCCCAGAACTGGGTTCCATCGTTTGTTACAACACTTCTGAAGTTGTCTTTCGTAAAGGCGATCACCCCCAGCGTGGTGGAGGTGTCGACATTGGCGGGCACAGCGGCGTCAATTCGCGCAACGACCCGCGGGTTCGTCGTCGCAGCCGTCCCTTTGACGGACAGCGTGCCAACGGACGCGACATAACCGCCCAGGGTGAGATAGCGACCATCTCCTGACAACGCCAGCCCGCCTTCGGAATCGCCGGTGCCTGAAAGCGTCAGCATCTTGTTGGCGCCGCTGGTGGCTATCGGCATGGAGATGGGATTGCCGATCGTGGCGCCGTCGCTCTGGGCACGTATTTCAACGATCACGGGTGTTGCTGCACTCGTGGGCGCCGTCGCCGGGTCCCCAACACGGACCACGGCGAAGGCAGGCACACACGCCGGTGTGGCGTTGCATCGGGTTCCATGGTTCTGGCTACACGCTGTGCCGACCGTCAGCGCGGGATTGGTTGCGACGCCATTCGTACACACATCCTGGGTGCAATCATTTCCGTCGACTGGCTTGTCCGAGTCGTCCGGAATTGTTGTCGTCCCCCCCAGCCCGTCGCAGACCGCTTTCAGGCAATCCTTGGCGGTCTGCGCGGCCAGCGGTGTCCCCGCCGCCGGGCTGGTGGCGATGCTGCAGCTGTTGTTGACGCACGTATTGGTCCTGCACTCGGTATTGGCGCCACATTGCCCGTCGGTGTTGCAACCGACGCAGGTGCCGTCGCTCTTGCACACGCCGTTGGCAGCGCAGGTGTGGTCGACGAGCACCGGATTCGAGGGCGTGCCATCCGCCGAACAGAGGTCGTCCGTGCAGACATTGCCGTCGACGGGGACGTCGGATTGATCGACGTCATCTACCTGCTGGCCGCTGCCGTTGCAGACGTGCTTCTTGCAGTTGCCGGGGACCTGGGCCGCGGTCGCGGTGTGATTGGGCGTGAACACCTTGACGCACTTCTTCGTCCCTTGATCGCAGGTGTTCGACTCGCATTCGTTGGTGACGCCGCAGTCAGCGTCAACGTTGCAGCCGACGCACGAACCCTGTCCGTCGCACAGGCCGTTGGTTCCGCACGTCTTCTGCGTCGACTCGAACGGGTGCTGGATCTGTCCGCCGTTGCACAGGTCCTGCGTGCACTGGTTCCCGTCGTCGGGAAGGTCGGTGTCATCAGGATCGGAGCCCAGAGGGGCTCCGTTGCTGTCGCAGGTTTCTTTTCGGCAGTTCTTGGGAATCTGAGTCGCCAGCGGCACGCCGGTCTGCGGCGTGTGGACGCAGACGTTGCTGACGCAGGTGTTCTTCATGCACTCCGTGTCCGCCCCGCACTGGATGTTGGTGTTGCAAGCCACGCAGGTGCCGTCCGCCTTGCAGAACTCGTTTCCGTTACACGTCCGATCGACGACGACGGGATTCGTCGGCGTGCCGTTCGTGCAGACGTCGTCGGTGCAGACGTTGCTGTCCGCTGGCTTGTCGGTGTCGTCGGCGATGGACGTCGGATTGCCGGCGCCGTCGCAGACCTTCTTCTGGCAGTCACCCACCACCTGCCCAGCCAGCGGGGTGTTGGCCGGCGTGTTCGCGACGCCGCAGGCTCCAAGCGTGCAGGTGAACGTCTTGCATTCAGTGTTCTGTCCGCAGTCAGCAGCCGTGATGCACTGGACACACGAGCCGTTGCCGTTGCACATCGTGCCCCCGGCCTGCGCGCACGCCGTGCCGACCGGCAAGGCCGGGTTGCTCGGCGCACCAGCCGTACAGACGTCCATGGTGCAGGTGAACCCGTCCACCGGCAGGTCGGAATTATCGGGAACGGTCACGATGTTACCGACGGTGCCGTCGCAGACGTTCTTGTTGCAGTCCCTGGCGGTCTGGGCCGCCACCGGCGTCCCGGCGGCGGTCGGCGTCTTGCCGCACGTCCCGTTGGTGCACTTGAAGGTGAGGCACTCGGTGTTGACGCCGCACTCGGCGTCGGCGACGCAGCCGACACAGTGGCCAGCGCCGTCGCACTCCAGGCCGGTTCCGCAGGTGGCCTTGGCCGCCTTGTTTGGATGCGAACTGGTGCCGCCGCTGCACAGATCGTCGGTGCAGGGATTGTTGTCGTTCTGGGTGTCGCTGTCGTCGACGACAGTCGTGACGACGCCCTTGCCGTCGCACTGGTTCTGCTTGCAGTCGCCCGCCGTCTGACTGGACACGGGCGTGCCGGCGGCCTTGAAGGCGATGCCGCAGGCGCCCGCGATGCAGGTGCGGGACTGGCATTCAGTGTCAGCTCCCGGGCAGTCAGCCGTCGTCAAGCAGGTGACGCACTTACCGGCGCCGTCACACTGGAGGTTGGCGCCGCAGTTGGTGCGCGCGGCCAGGGGCGGATTGGACGGCTGACCGTTGTCGCACAGATCCTTGGTGCAGGGATTGTTGTCCACCAGCGGATCGGTGTTGTCGACGACCGACACGATCATGCCCGTGCCGTTGCACTGCTTCTTGCTGCAGTCGCCGCTGACCTGCCCCGAGACCGCCGTGCCCACCGCCGCAAAGCTCATCCCGCAGCTTCCGCTGACGCAGGTTCGGGTCTGGCACTGGGTGTCGGTTCCCGGGCAGCTGGCGGCGGTCAGACAGGTCACGCAGTGGGACGCACCGTCGCAGACCTGGCCGGCGCCGCA
>DATLVT010000198.1:0-3273 GCA_035577105.1 Polyangia bacterium | reverse complement strand
GTCCACCGCCCGCGCCCAGCGATCGAACAGCACGCCCAGAAGACCGGCCGGCGCCCGCCCCGCCAGGGCCTTCATCTCTTCCAGCTCGTCCACCGTCGCGTCGACCAGATCGCCGGCTTCGCGAATCCGCCCGACCACTTCCAGGTCGCGCAGAAATCCCAGTAACGCGCGCGCCATCTGCCCGAGATCGACGCCACGATCGGCCGCCCGGGCCAGCCCCCGCAACGTCGCGCCGGCGTCCCGGGACAAGATGGCCGTCGTCAGCTCTACCAGCAGGCGCCGATCGGCGATCCCCAGCACCTCGGCCACCACCTCGCGCCCCAGGGCCCCGTCACCGACATAGGCGATCACCTGGTCCAGCAGCGACAGGCCATCCCGAACCGAGCCTGCCGCCTGGCGGGCGATGAGGCGCACCGCCTCGGGATCGGCGGCGATCGATTCGGTGGCCAGGATCGACTGCAGGTGCTCGGTCAACCGGGCGGTCGGGATCAGCTTGAAGTCATAACGCTGACAGCGCGAAAGTATGGTCGTCGGAATCTTGTGAACTTCCGTCGTTGCAAAGATGAAGACAACGTGGGGCGGAGGTTCTTCCAGCGTCTTGAGAAGCGCGTTGAACGCGCTTGTGGAAAGCATATGAACCTCGTCGATGATGTAGATCTTGCGCTTGCCCTTGGCGGGCAGGTAGCGCGCGCCTTCGCGCAGGGTGCGCACGTCATCGACGCCGGTGTTCGATGCGCCGTCGATTTCCATGACATCGACCGACCTTCCGCTGGCGATCTCGACGCAGAATTCGCATTCCCCGCAGGGCTGGGCGGTGGGTCCCTTGGCGCAGGAGAGCGCCTTGGCCAGGATGCGCGCCGCGCTGGTCTTGCCCACCCCGCGCGCGCCGGTGAACAGAAAGGCGTGGTGGACCCGGTTCTGCTCGATGGCGTTGGTCAGCGTGCGGGCGATGTGCTCCTGGCCGACCAGCTCGGCAAAACGCTGCGGACGATATTTCCGCGCCAGCACCAGGTAGGACATCCGCGCAATCTACTTCGAACCGAGCGTCGGCGCAGCCCCGATCGGAGGCTGTCATTGCCAGACGTCAAGGACCCTCTCCTTGTCGTCGATGTCAGGGTGCTTAACCTAGCCAGGGAGCGTTAGAAAATGAGATTGGACAAGCTGACCATAAAGGCCCAAGAGGCATTGCAGCACGCTCAGGAACTGGCCGAGCAGAAGGGCCACCAGGAGATGACGCCCGAGCACCTCCTGATGGCGTTGCTGAGCCAGGACCAGGGAATCGCCGGGGCCATTCTTCGCAAGCTGGGCGTCGACACCGACACCCTGCAAAATGCCACCGAACGCGCCCTCGAGGATCTGCCGCAGGTGCGCGGCGCCAGTGCCGACGTCTACATCGGCCACCGGTTGAAGGGTGCCCTGGAGGGCGCCGCCCAGCAGTCAAAAGAGTTCAAGGACGAGTACGTCTCCAGCGAGCACATGCTGCTGGCGCTGGTGGACAAAGACCACGGTGCGGCCTCGCGGGTGCTGCGCGAGGCAGGGGTCAAGAAAGACAACCTCCTCAAGGCACTGGCCGAGGTCCGCGGCTCCCAGCGGGTGACCGATCAGCAGGCGGAAGGGAAGTACCAGTCCCTGGCCAAGTACACCCGCGACCTGACCGAGCTGGCCCGGGGCGGGAAGCTGGATCCGGTGATCGGCCGCGACGAGGAGATCCGGCGGTCGATGCAGGTCCTGTCACGCCGGACCAAGAACAACCCTGTGCTGATCGGCGACCCGGGCGTCGGCAAGACCGCCATCGTCGAGGGGATCGCCCTGCGCATCGCCACCGGCGACGTCCCGGAATCGCTGAAGGACAAGCGCATCCTGTCCCTGGACCTGGGCGCTCTCATCGCCGGAACCAAGTACCGAGGGGAGTTCGAGGACAGGCTGAAGGCCGTCTTGAAAGAGGTGACCGCGGCCGAGGGAGCCGTCATCCTGTTCATCGACGAGCTACACACGCTGGTGGGGGCCGGCGCCGCGGAAGGCGCCGTGGACGCCGCCAACATGCTGAAGCCAGCGCTGGCCCGCGGCGATCTGCGCTGCATCGGCGCCACGACGCTGGACGAATACCGCAAGCACATCGAGAAGGACAAGGCGCTGGAGCGCCGGTTCCAGCCGGTCTATGTGGGCGAGCCGTCGCTGGTCGACGCCGTGGCCATCCTGCGCGGCCTGCGCGAACGGTACGAGGTCCACCATGGCATCCGCATTCGCGACAACGCCCTGGTGGCCGCGGTCCGCCTGTCCGACCGCTATATCAGCGGACGCCAGCTGCCCGACAAGGCCATTGACCTGGTCGACGAGGCGGCCAGCCGCCTGAAGATGCAGATCGATTCTCTGCCCGAGCCAATCGATCAGCTGGAGCGCCGGCTGACCTCGCTGGCCATCGAAGAACAGGCTCTGTCCAAGGAGAAGGACGAGGCCTCGCGCAAGCGACTCACCGCCGTGGCGGCCGAGATGGCCGAGCTGCGCGAACAGGTCGACGTCATGAAGAGCGTCTGGCAGCGCGAGCGCCAGATCATCGCCGAGCTGCGCAAGCTGAAAGAGGCGATCGACACCGCCAAGACCGAGGCCGAGGTGGCCCAGCGGCGGGGCGATTTGAACCGCGCCGCCGAGCTGCGGTTCGGGCGCATTCCCGAGCTGGAAAAACAGGTCACGGCCAAGGACACCGAGCTAAAGGCGGCCCAGAAACAAGGATCCTTCCTGCGCGAAGAGGTGACCGAGGAAGACATCGCCGCCGTGGTCTCCAAGTGGACCGGAATTCCCGTCGACAAGATGCTGGAGGGGGAGCAGGAGCGCCTCATCAAGATGGAGGAGCGCTTGCACCACCGGGTCATCGGCCAGGACGAGGCTGTGGTGGCCATCGCCAACGCCGTGCGACGTTCACGCGCCGGGTTGCAAGACCCCAACCGACCGATCGGTTCGTTCATCTTCCTGGGACCCACCGGCGTCGGCAAGACCGAGCTGGCCCGATCGCTGGCAGACTTCCTGTTCGACGATGAATCGCACATGGTGCGCATCGACATGTCCGAATACATGGAAAAACACGCCGTCTCGCGCCTGATCGGGGCACCTCCCGGCTATGTCGGCTATGACCAAGGCGGGCAGCTGACCGAGGCGGTGCGCCGCCGTCCTTACTCGGTGGTGCTCTTCGACGAGATCGAAAAGGCCCATCCCGACGTCTTCAATACGCTGTTGCAGTTGCTGGACGACGGTCGCCTCACCGACGGACAGGGACGG
>DATLVT010000197.1:0-2050 GCA_035577105.1 Polyangia bacterium | reverse complement strand
GCGGCTGGAGCAGGTCAGCATCGGCGTCGGTCTTGGCGTCGGCTGCCTGACGACGGTCCTCTACTGGATCGGCCTTGCCGGCGGTCTGTGGCTGCCGGTCTTCGTGCTGCTGACGTTGGTGGGCGTGGGATTGGCGGCGCGGTTCCTCCTGTTACTCTCCCGTCGCCCGGCAACGCCGCCGCTGTCGCCTCAGCAACGATGGTCGCGCGCGGCTGTCTTGGTCATCGCACTCTCCGTGCTGTGCGTGGTGGGAAACCTCATCGGCGCGCTGGCCCCGCCCAGCTTCAGCGACGCGCTGATCTATCACCTTTACGTTCCCAAGCAGTTCCTCCTTGAGCACCGCGTGGTCGAACTGTCGGGGATCTGGCAGCACTACCAGTCGATGGCCGTCGAGATGCTGTACATGATGGCCCTGGCGTTCGGCAGCCCCAGGGGGGCGTCGGTGGTCTGCGCAGGGCTTGGTATCTTGACGGCGGTCGGAACATTCTTGATCGGTTCCCGGCTGGCCGGCCCTCTGGTGGGGATCTTGGCTGCCGCCATCTTCTATGACAACGCGATGACCGCCTGGGAATCGACCAGCTGTTTCGTCGATCTCGGGACGGCGGCGCTGGGGACGCTGGGCTTCTACGCCTTGCTGGTGTGGGATCAGGACCGCCGCCGGGCGTGGCTGATCGTCGGGGGATTGCTCCTGGGCTTTGCCGCCTCTTGCAAGTTGAATGCTGCCTCCCTGGCCATGGTAGGCGCCGTTCTGGCGGCCTATTTTTCCTGGCGCTCCGGGGAAGGCATGCGGGTCGCGCTGGCGCGTTTTGTCGGCATCGGCGTCCTGGCCGCTCTACCGGTGGTCGCATCGCTGGTGCGAGCGTGGATCCTGACCGGCAATCCGGTCTATCCCTTCGCGACGGCTCTCTTCGGCGCCAATCCAGATCGGGCAGACCTCGATTGGGTGTTCGCCAACTATGGCGTGGGCTATTCGCTGTGGAATCGCCTGCTGGCGCCCTGGCATCTGTTTTCGCACGGCGCTGCTTTCGAAAATGGTCAGTATCTGAGCCCGCTGCCGGTCCTCATGGCGCCGGTGATCGCTTTTCGCGCCTACCACGAACGGAAAGGGCGAGCGGCGATTCTTGGCGTCGTGATCGGGCTGCTGGTCATCTGGGCGGCGGGCGCGCACGTCGCGCGTTACGCCATCCCGATCGAGCCGCTCCTGGCGGTCCTGGCGGCGGATGCGCTGTGCTGGCTGGCCAGCTTCGGTGGTCGTCGTCGGGTGATCGTCGTGGTGACAGCCGGGACTTTCCTGCTGGTCGGAACGCTCGGCACGCTGGTCTACGATCGACAGTTTGCCGCGGTGACGTTCGGGCGTGAGTCGGAGGACGCATTCCTGCGACGCAACACCTGGTTCTACGACGCTCTTCGTGAGGCGTGCGCGTCTTTGCCACCCGGTGGACGCATCCTCACCAACGCGCAGAGGTCGACCTTCTATCTCGACTGTCCGCAGGGCCGGGCAAATGACTCTGACTTTGAAGATCCTGCCCGGCTGCGGGCGGCCGTTGCCAAGGGTGGGTATACCGAGATTCTGATCCTGGGCAGTGAGCCGCTGGAAAAGATATTGTCGACGCGCGCGCCTTACGTGGAGCCAGTCTGGCAACGCGAGGCGGACATCGCGGTCAGTCGAACGCTCAATCGAATGGCGAAAGGCTCGGCCGCTCTCTACCGGATCGTCCAGTAGGACGGACGGCTCGTTTCAGAGCGCCGCCAGCGCCTGCACCAGCGACTGGCCGGCCTTCGCCCAGGTCCAGGTCTCGGCCCGGGCACGCGCCGCAAGCCCGACCTGGAAGACCTTGTCCCGGTTGGCCGCGGCGAAGCGGAGCCGTTCGACCAGGGCGTCGACGTCGCGCGGGGGGACGATCCAGCCGGTCTGGCCGTCGGTGATGGATTCCGGACCGCCGCCGCACGGGGTGGTGACGACAGGGGTGGCGCAGGCCATCGACTCTTGAATGACCAGCCCGTACCCGTCACCGAGAGTGGGGAACACCAGCAGATCGGCGGCGCGATA
>DATLVT010000196.1:0-7803 GCA_035577105.1 Polyangia bacterium | reverse complement strand
CGGACCAGCATCAGGTTCGGGCTGCCGCTGTTGCCGTTGGCCACGATCGGTTTGCCGTTCTGATCGCGTCCCTCCACATAGAACTGCACCGACTTGCCACCGGTGACGTCTTTGGAAATCTGCCCCACATACGTGTTCTTTCCCGACTTCTTCATGTCCACCGACGTGAACTTTCCCGCCCCCGGCACGCGAAAGAACAAGACGACGGAGCCCACCTTCAAAGTGGGCGCCACCGTGCAGCGAATGGTGGCGGCACTGTCACGCACCACATCGTCGGTGTTCGGACAGTCCAGCGCCGCCCCATCGGACGACGCACTCGGTGGCGCCGGTTGCTCGGCCGGCGGCTGCGGAGGCGCCTGGGTCAGCGGGCTGATCCCGTCCTTGGCGCGACGGGGGATGCCCAGCGTGGTCTGCGCCTCCAGAAAGGCGCCGGCGATCTCCGACGTCTGCATGGCCTTGGCCACGCGGATTGTCGGGTCGATCTGCAGGGCGTGTCCAAAACAGAGCACCGCCGCCTCGCGGTCCTTGAGACCGACCAGGTACACGGCCCCCAGGTGCAGGTAGGTCCGGGCCACGATGGGGTGGGTCTCGATGCCGGCGCTCTTCGCCTCCCCGATCGCCTCCCACAGCCGACGCTTGGCGCTCTGCCAATCCCGCTTGTCGTAATCGTCCAGGGCCCGCTTATTGATCTGGACCAGGTCGGTCACCGCCGGCGGATCGTCGGCGAAGGCCGGCGGCGCCGAGAGCGACACCGTACAGACAAACAATAAAACCAACAGACGACGCACTGTCGCGTGCTCAATCATCTTCGCCTTCCTCACGTTTGCGCAGCCCGAACGGGATTGTGGTGTAGCAGGCGTTGCTGACAGGACAATGCCACTTCAGGCATCGCCGCGCAGTCAATTGACAATCTTGACTGTCAGCGTGTCAAGGGCGCAAAAGGCCCGGCAGGCCTGGAAGGACGAGCGACCTAGTTCGTGCCCAGCGCGGCCCGCACGTCCGCGCACGACGCCGTGTCGGGCACGACCTTGGACGTGAACGTCCCGCCCGCGACGTTGTACTGGGTGCTGTTCATGTCGATGAAATCGACCTGGGCGGGCGTGCACTCGGCGCCCGCGTTGACGTGGCAGCCGACCACGTGGTTGTCGAAAAACTTGACGGTCACCGTGCCGGCTTGCTCCGTGCAGGAGGTGACGGTCCCCGACAGCGACAGCGCGGTCCGCGAGGCCAGGTAGACCTTGTCCGCCTTGGCGCCGAACCCGAGGATGGGCGTCTCCACCGGCGGCTGGACATAGCCTGCTCCGCCCTTGGGGATGGCCGTGATACCCGGCTGACCGTCGCCGTCGCTGTCGACCGCCGTGATCATGTTGTGGCTGCTAGGCCACGGTCCGTTGGGATCGGGCATGGTCAGCCCCACCAGCACATTGATCGTCTCGGTGTGCAGCTGGCTGCCGACGTTCCACCCGCTGATGGTGCCGGTGGTGGACGCCTTCGGTGCGGCCGGCGCGTCCCACACACTGTTCGGGACCTCCAGATTCAGTTTCCCGCCGCCCACCAGCGGCTTGAGCACCAGCTCGGGCAGCGTGCTGCCGCAAGGGTGCGTGGTGTTGGTCAGCATCGTCCCGTTCACCATCATCTGCGCCAGGTTCCAGATGTGCAGCTTGCCGGTGCCGGCGTTGCCGCCGATGCTGTCGGGCCAGCTGACGTCCAGGACGACGTGAATGGCCAGAGTGAAACTGGTCCGGGCGTCGCACATGGTCGCGCCGTCGGTGGCGATGCTGCCGCCCGACCCACTGGCGCTGCCGCCCGTGCCCGGTGCGCCGCCGCCACCGCCACCGCCGCCGCCACCGCACGTGCCGCCCGAAGCGTTTGTGCCGCCCGAGCCGACCGTTCCACCTGTGCCTCCGCCGGCCGAAGGACTCGAACTGCACGCCGCAGCGCAGGCGCAGGCGGCGGCGAGGGCAGCGAAGCCGACAGATCGAACGAAGCGGGCCCTGGTCGATGTTTGCATTTGCAGTCCTTCCGAAAACGGCGTCCGCGAGGCGGCCAGCATACAGCTATTGACCGGTATTTAATAGCGGCCCAGGGCCCCGGTCGGACCGGCCGGGACCTAATCGACGCCCGCGGCCAGCAGCGGCGGGCTCCGGAACACAGGCCGGGTTTCACCCACCAGGGGAAGCACCGCCGGGACCAGGCGACGGCCGCGCCATTCCAGGAACCGCAGCGACGGATCGTCCAGAGGCACATCGAACCGAAATCGAACCCGCGACGGCCGCCCACCGTGGTCTTTGACGATCTGGACCGTGAGGCCGTCCAACGACACGGTCGCCCCGGCGGACAGCGGCAGGTTGTCGGCCCGAAACAGCCGTTCCCACTCCGAGGTCAGCAGCGCTCCGTCCAGGCAAGAGAGCTCCAGCGTGTCCGGCGCGACGCGCGTCATCAGAAGATCGACGGGCGCCATGGCCAGCACGCGAAATGACGCCAGCGCCCCGGGATGCGCCAGGCGCGCGACGATCGGCGTGTAGGAGCCGATCATCACATCGTCGGACCAGAGCAACACGGCGCGCGCGGGCGCGGGCGCCGCCGCGTCGGCTGTGGCGGCGACATGCTCCACCGCGCGTCCGTTGGCGTTCAAGAAGAGCAGCTTCGTCACCAGCCAGGGCGCCGCCACCACCAGGTTGGGGATGGCCAGCGCCGCCACGCCAGCCGCGAAGGCAATCCGCCTGGGCCCCTGCACCTCGCGCCGCCGGGCCCAGCCGTGCCGCAGCAACACCGCCACCATGACCGCCGCGCCGACGCTGCCCGCCGCCAGCGAGCGCTCGCCCAGCAACCCGGCCGACGTTGGTATCAAGGACAGGGTCCCACCCAGCGCCAGCCAGCGCGCGCCGATCCGGTCAGGGGCCGGCAAGGCGCGCGTCGCCGCCAGGAACCAGGGAACGGTCACGACGAGGGCGACCAGACCGACCGCCACAAAGACCAGTTGCAGCGGCGTGAGCAGCCAGAGATCCAGGGGGGCGCCGAAGATCAGCGCCCCGAATTGCGCCGGCCCGCGCCTGGCCAACGCCGCCATGAACGCGGTGGTCTCGTGGATCGGGTCCAGGTACGCGCCCGAAGCGTGCACGCCGGAGGCGGTCCAGCCGTAAAGGACCGCGTAGCCCGCCAGCAGCACCCCCATCGGCCAAAGCCGTCGCAGCCGCGCCCCCCAGGCTCCATCGCCGCCGCCTGGATCGCGCACCAGCTCGTACGCCACGACGTACATCAACCCGGACAGGGCCACCTCACCCGCCAGCAATGACAACGACCACGCGCCCAGCGCCAGCATCAACCCGGGCCGCCAGCCATCGTCGCGATACCGCAGATAGGCCAGCAACCCCCAGACCACGCAAGCCATGGCCACCGTGGCGTTGCGTCCGGCGATCCAGCCGATGGGCAGCCAGTGTGCGTCGTCGATCGCGAACACCACAAGGGCCAGCAGCCCCAGCTGCGGCGAAAATATCCTGCGAAACAGCAGCGCCGTCCCGCCCAGCCACGCCAGCCACCACAGCAAGCTGTGCACGTGATACCCAAGCGGGTGCAACCCAAACAGCGCGTGATCGGCCAGCATCAACTCCGCCGACAGCGGCCTAAAGAATCGCACGCGCAGCTCCGGCGTGGTCCACCACGGCAAGGTCCCGTCGCCGATCAGCCGCCGGGTGGCCCCTCCCCCTTCGACGAACGTGAACAACGAAGCCGCCCGCTGCTCCGCCGTCCCCCCCGCCCGCAGCTTGGCCAGCTGGACGTAATCATCCGCATAAAAACCCGCCCCCAGCGCCGGCAATGCGCACACCACCCCCACCCCGAACACCACCCCGAACCACCCGCTCGCCGACCGACGGCCCAATCGCGCGATCAGCGACACCGCCCCATGTTCCTCAATGCACCGCCCCCGGTCAATCGTACTGACCGAAATTCAATACGCGGTCGATCTGCCCTGTCTTTGGGCGCCGGAGCCACCGAGGAGCGAGTCTATCGACGGGAGGCCGGACTCTACCCGGCCGCCTCACCTTGCGAGAAGCGCCGGGGAGAGCTCGCGAGAGGGGCCAGCAGGCCCCTTTCGCGCAGCGAGCGTCACAGCGGATACCCGCGCCACACCCACAACATCGCCTCGCCGATCGTCTGATTGACGACGTTGCCGTCGACGTGACCGGCGCCCAGCGCGTGGTCATAGTGATAGTGGTACCCGCGCAGCTTGAACGCAGCGGCCATTCGACGGTTGGCCAGATCGAAGTTGCGGTAGGTGCTGGCCGCTTCGCCGGCGCCGAGATCGTTGGGCTCCGCCGACTCGTGCCAGATGCGCAGGGGACGATTGACCTTGGTGTTCCAGGCGCAGCCAGTCACCGCTTCGCATTTGGCCTGGCTCAGCGGCGTGTCACACGGCCCGGGTTTGCTGTCACCGGTGAAGCCGGCGGCTGGCTCGCAGTGCTGGACGATGAGACCGTTCGGCATGTTCGCGTCGTACGGATCGACGTCGTGATAGATCCAGCAACCGTGCGGGAACGGCGATCCGGACGGCACCTGGGTCACGTACGTTCCGGAATAGGTGATCACCCGCCGAAAGTAGTCCGGGTGCCACCAGGCCATCGAGAACGAAGCGGCCCCGCCCGAGCTGCCGCCCAGCGTGGCGTGACCCGACGGATCGTCGGTGATCTTGAGATCGATGTTCAGCTGGGTCTTGGCTTCCATGATGGCCCGCGGAACCACCTCCTTCATGATGTACTCGGCGAACAGCCCCGACACGGTGTCGTACTCCAACCCGCGCTCGCTGCCCACGGAATCGCCGCCGCCGTTAGCCACGAACATGGCCACGATGACCGGCAACATCTTCTTGTTGATCATGTTGTCCAGCAGGCCAGGCAGCTGACCGCCGCCCAGCGCGTCCTGCGTGACGATCAACGCCGCCGGCTTGGCCGGGTCGTATTGCATCGGCACGTAGACGTTCACGCTCCGGTTGTAACTGCCGTTGATGCCTTCGTAGATCGTGCTCTGCGAGCCGACCATGGTGAACCGGAACTGCTTGCCCTTGGGTGCGGCGGGATCGCTCAACCGCGGATCCCGCATGTAGTTCGGGCCGATCACCCGATCGCCGTCGCCCTCGCTGCTGACGTTGTCCATGGAGACGCCGCCTGTGCCAGCCGGCCCTGCTTCCGCCGGGGCATCAACCGATTCGCCTCCAGAACCACCGACGTCGATCGATCCACCGCTGCCACCGGTCCCGGCGGGGATCGATCCACCACTTCCGCCGGTCCCCGCCCCGATGCTCCCGCCGCTCCCCCCGTTTACACCGCCAGATGGGCTATCGGAACTTGCACAGCTCCAGGCCAGCACAGCGCTCAGAAACCAGGCGCCACGCGCAAACGAGCGAGTCATGAAAACCTCCAAGAGCTCGAGCTCTGAAGGTTTGACAATGAGCGAGATGAGCGAGGTTCGTCAAAGGTAAATCGATGCGCCGACCGGCCCCTCAGCGCTCAAACACATGCCAATTTCCAGAATGGCGCAGCAGCCCTGGGCGATTTTTCGCCGGCCGAGACCGCCCCAGATTATGACGCGGCTGCCAGCATTCCAACGCGCAGCGTCGGCGCCGATTCGGCGGCAAGGGGGCGCATGACCGCTACCGGTTCGCGGCGATCGATGGTGAAAACCCGATCGAGATTGAGCAACTTCAGAATGGCCAGCGGTTGCTGAGTCGCCCCCGTCACCAGGAAAGAACAATTGTTGGCGCGGGCTCGCTTGTAAAGCGCCACCAGCACCCCGACACCGCAGCTGTCGATCAACCTGAGCCGCGACAGATCGACGACGATCCTCGTCTGATCGGTCACCACCGCCTCCAGCGATGCGCGGACCTCAGTCACCGTCACCGCATCCAAGACGCCCTCGATGAACACGCGCGTCTCGCCACCATCCTCACCTCGCCCCACCCGGATTTCCATGCTGCACCTCATTTTTTTCTACTGGAACAGAAACGCCTGACCTTTATGTTTATTCCCACCAGACAATTTACGAACGAACCGCCCGCTCGCCAGATGGCAGCGCAATGACAGCGCAATTCCGGGACGCGGCGCGCCTTTTATCGCCCGGTTCGCTTGGCCTTTGGACGTCCGAACAGGTCACCCAGGGTGCCCAAACGTGACGGGGCGGCCGCCCGCGCCGCCGCGGCCCGCCCTTCGTCGTCCAGTTGCTCCTGCTGACTGGCCAGCCCCAGCGAGAGGCGGCGCTTTTCGCCGTCGACGGCCAGCACCGCGATCTCGATGGACTCTCCCGGTTTGGCGGCGTCTCGCCCGTGGCGCAGCCGCTTGTCGTTGCCCAGCTCGCTGATATGCAGAAGTCCCTCCACCCCGGGCGCGATCTCGACGAAGACGCCGAAGGGTTCGGCGCGGGTGACCGTTCCGCGCGCCAGTGTTCCGGGCGGAAATTTCGCCATCACCTGATCCCAGGGATCAGCCTGCAACGACTTCAGCGACAACGAGATCTGCTCGGGCCGCCGCGCATCGTCGCGCTTTTCGATGCGGGTCACCTGCACGGTGATGGTCTCGCCGACCGTGAGCACGTCCGCCGGCCGAACGCCGCGCGTGTGCCCCAGCTCGGACGCCGGCAGCATCCCGTCGATGCCGCCCAGATCCACGAAGGCGCCAAAATCCTTCAGCGCCGAGACGACCCCCGGCAAGACCGCGCCCACCACCAGCGTACGGCGCGTCTCCTTCGCGCGCTGGTCGGCCTCCTCTTGCAGCAGTGCCCGCCGGGAGAGGACCACGTTCGGTCCTCGGCGATCATCTTCGTACCGGATCACCCGAAAGGCGAAGCGCTGGCCGACCAGCGTCGTTGGATCCGCAACCGGACGAAGATCCAGCTGTGAGACGGGACAGAACGCACGCAGGCCGGCCACCTGCACCTCGGCGCCGCCCTTGTTGATGGCGGTGATGACCCCTTCGACGGGAATCCGCGTCTCGACAGCCGTGGCCAGCGCGGCAAACGCCTCGCCCGCCCCCCGACCGCCCACAGCGGCGCCGACGCCCCCGAAGGCCCGGCGCAGGGTCACCAGCCCGGCCTTCTCGCCGACGGCCGCCACCCGCGTGTCGATGGTATCGCCCACCGCCGCGGTCAGCTGACCATCGGGTCCGCGCAATTCCACGATGTCCAGCGTTCCTTCGCCGCCGCCCTCCAGCTCGACGACGGCGATCTCCTGTCCGATCGTCACCACGCGGCCGCGCACGGAATCGCCAACGGCATAGGCTGGCTGTCGGCGACGGCCGCCGCCGCGTCGATCAGCTTCGGCCATCAACGCGGCGAAATCTTCCTCGGGGGCTACCGGACGAGAATCGTCACTCATATCGACTGCGCAACTCGAACCGACCCTACCACTTATTCATTCCTTTCTTGGCACCTTCGCCGAGGTTGTCGTTGATCACCGGCTCCGCTCGCAGGGGCAGGGGCGCGTCGTCTCCGTCGCCGGGGGGGCGCGCGCGGCCGTTCTTTTTGCGGCGAGCGGCCGCAGAACGACCGGGATGGGAGCGGGGTGATGCCTGCAAACGTGAAGCGGGTTGATCACCGGCCGCGATCGACCCGCGGTCCATCTTGCCTTCTTGCCCGGGAGGCGCCGGGGGAGGAGACGAGGGGGGGACTGGCGGCGGCGCCTCGACGACCGGGGGCGCGGCGGCAGGCGCGCCGGGCGAAGCCGCTGGGGATGCGGCTGGAGCCGCGGTCCCCGCTGCCGGCGGCGAAGGCACGCCCGGCTCCAGCGAGGGGTTCGAGGCCGCCGTCGACGGGGCT
>DATLVT010000195.1:0-10948 GCA_035577105.1 Polyangia bacterium | reverse complement strand
TGCGCGGCGGGGCGATGTGGTCGCGGCGCCTGCGGCGCGGCCAGGCCCTGCGCCTGACCGATCCGACGGGACGCGCGGCGGTGGCGGCGTTGCTGTACAACGCCGACGATCCGCTGGAGCGGTACAACATGCCCGACACGTTGAAGGCGCAATACACGGCGTTCCTGACCACGGGGCGCGTGCTGTACTCGGACATGGGGCGCATCCTGGCTGCCATCACCGCCGACAGCTGCGGCTGGCATGACACCATCTCGGGCTGCGGGAATGCGGCGACCACGGCGGCGCGGTTCGGCGAGGGTCGCTATCAGGAGCGGCGCAACGAGTTCCATCGCAACAGCCGCGACAATTTTCTGGTCGAGCTGGGCAAGCACGGCCTGGGCAAGCGCGACATCGTTCCCAACGTGAACTTCTTCGTGCGCGTGCGCGTCGACGAGCAGGGGCGAATGAACTGGGTGGCCGGCAACTCGCGGCCGGGGGCGGCGGTTGACCTGCGCTTCGAGATGAACACGCTGGTGGTCCTGACCAACACGCCGCACCCGCTGGATCCCGCCACCGCCTATGCGCCGCCCGAGGTGCGCCTGTCTATCTACGAAGCGGCGCCGGCGGCGGCCGACGACGCCTGCCGGCTGTCGCGGCCGGAGAACGCGCGCGGGTTTGCCCTGACCGAAGCCTACGGGCGCGAGGTGGCGCCGTGAACGTCGTGACCCCATCGACCTTGCAGGAGAGCGCGCTGGATCCGCGGGCCGCCATCGTCGACGAGACGCTGCCGGCCGGACGCGGGTGGGCGCGCGAGGTGCGGGCCGGGCAGATCTTTCGCATCGTCGACCTGGAGGGCAACCAGGCGGTCGACACGTTGTTTTACAACGCGCGCAACCTGGACGAACGGTACAGCGCCGCCGACACCGTCCGCGAACAGGGCGGCATCTACCTGACCACGGGGACGCGCCTGCTGTCGGGCGAAGGGCGGGCGCTGCTGACCATCGTCGCCGACACCTGCGGGCGGCACGACACGCTGGGGGGCGCCTGCTCGGCGGAGAGCAACCAGGTGCGGTACGCGCTGGACAAGAAGTTCATGCACAACTGCCGCGACAGCTTTCTGCTGGCGCTGGCCGCGTTCGGGCAGGGGATGGGCAAGCGCGATCTGGCCAGCAACATCAATTTCTTCATGAACGTGCCGGTCACGCCCGAGGGCGGGCTGTCCTTCGCGGATGGCGTGTCGGCGCCGGGCCGTTACGTGGAGATGCGCGCCGAGATGGACGTGCTGGCGCTGATCTCGAACTGCCCGCAGCTGAACAATCCCTGCAACGCCTACAACCCAACGCCCGTGCGTCTGCTGATCTGGGACGCGGGCTAGTCACGTGTTCCGGCGCGTCCTCATCGCCAACCGCGGCGTGATCGCCTGCCGCATCCAGCGCACCTTGCGGCGCATGGGCGTGGGCAGCGTGGCCGTCTACTCGGACGCCGATCGCCACGCGCCCCACGTCGACGCCGCCGAGAGAGCGGTGCGCCTGGGGCCGGCGCCGGCAGCGCAGAGTTACCTGGACGCCGACAAGATCGTGGCCGCCGCCCGCGCCACCGGCGCCGAGGCCATCCACCCGGGGTACGGGTTTCTGAGCGAGAACGCCGAATTCGCCCAGCGCTGCGAATCGGCGGGCATCGCCTTCATCGGGCCGACGCCCCAGCAGGTACGGGACTTTGGGCTCAAGCACGTGGCGCGGGCCCTGGCGGCGCAGAACGATGTGCCGCTGGTGGTGGGGACGGCGCTGCTTGACGACGTGGCGGCGGCGCGCCGGGAGGCCGCGCGCATCGGTTACCCGGTCATGCTGAAGAGCACGGCGGGCGGGGGCGGCATCGGCATGCGTCGCTGCGCCGACCCGGTCGAGCTGGCGGCAGGCTGGGACGCCGTCGAGCGCCTGAGCCGCGCCAATTTCAAGCAGGCGGGGCTGTACCTGGAGAAGCTGGTGGTGCGGGCCCGTCACGTCGAGGTGCAGATCTTCGGCGACGGGCGAGGTCAGGTGCTGGCGCTGGGCGAGCGCGACTGTTCGTTGCAGCGGCGCAACCAGAAGGTCATCGAGGAGACGCCGGCGCCGGGGCTGGCGCCGGGCATGCGCGCGGCGATGGCCGAGGCCGCGCTGCGCCTGGGGCGGGCGGCCCGCTATCGCTCGGCGGGGACGGTCGAGTTCGTGGTCGACGTCGACGCCGGCAGCTTTCACTTTCTGGAGGTCAACACCCGCATCCAGGTCGAGCACGGCGTGACGGAAGAGGTCACCGGCGTCGATCTGATCGAATGGATGGTGCGCCTGGCGGCCGGCGAGCTGCCGCCGCTGACCACGCTGGCGCCGGTGGCGGCGGGCGCCTCCCTGCAGGTGCGCGTCTACGCCGAGGATCCGCAGCGCCAGTTCCAGCCCAGCGCCGGTTTCGTCACCGACCTGCACCTGCCCACCGCCGCGCGCGTGGAGACCTGGATCGATCGCGGCGCCGAGGTGACGGCGTTCTATGACCCGCTGCTGGCCAAGATCATCACCCGGGGCGCCACGCGCGCCGAGGCGCTGGGCCGCCTGCGCGCCGCGCTGGACGACACGCGCATCGCCGGGATCGAGACCAACGTGGAATACCTGCGCCAGGTGCTGGCGTCGGAGGCGTTCGCGGCGGGCGACGTGCACACGCGTTTCCTGGACGGGATCGCCTATCGCCCGTCGACCATCGAGGTGCTGGAGCCCGGAACACAGACCACCGTCCAGGATTTTCCGGGGCGCCTCGGTCACTGGGACGTGGGCGTTCCGCCGTCGGGACCGATGGATGATCTGTCGTTTCGCCTGGGCAATCGACTGGTGGGCAACCCGCCGGGCGCCGCCGGGCTGGAGTGCACGCTGGTCGGCCCCACCCTGCGTTTTCACACCGCCGCCGTCGTGGCCCTGACGGGCGCGGACATGGGCGCCACGCTGGACGGTCTGGTGCTGCCGCGCTGGCAAGCGGTGTCGGTGCCGGCGGGCGCCGTGCTGAAGCTGCAGGCGGTGCGCGGCCCCGGAAGCCGAGCGTATCTGTGCGTGCGCCACGGGCTGGACGTGCCGCTGTATCTGGGCAGCCGGGCCACGTTCACCCTGGGGTTGTTCGGCGGCCACGGCGGGCGGGCGTTGCGTCCGGGCGACGTGCTGCACGTCGCGGCCCCGGCGGCCGGGCGTGCCGTCGACGACGGGCAGGCTCGCCGGTCCGGGCCAGGGTCCGCGGGCGCGCCCGCCTCGCTGCCGCCCACGTTGATCCCCGCCTTGCAGAGCCGCTGGGAGATCGCCGTGCTGCTGGGTCCGCACGCCGCGCCGGATTTTTTCACGTCCGACGACGTCGCCACGTTCTTCGCCACCGACTGGCGCGTTCACTACAACAGCAGCCGAACAGGGGTGCGCCTGATCGGTCCGCGCCCCGGGTGGGCCCGCCGCGACGGCGGCGAGGCCGGGTTGCACCCGTCGAACATTCACGACACCGCGTACGCCGTCGGCACCGTCGATTACACCGGCGACATGCCGGTCATCCTGGGGCCCGACGGTCCCAGCCTGGGTGGATTCGTCTGTCCCGCCACCACGGTCGCCGCCGAGCTGTGGAAGCTGGGGCAGCTGAAGGCGGGCGACCTGGTCAGATTTCACGCCGTCTCGCTGGCCGAGGCCCGACAGATGGCGGCGGCGCAGGAGCGCCTGATCGAAACCCTGCGGGCGCCCGCGCCATCACCGGCGCCGGCGCTCGCCGCAGCGTTGGCGCACGCGCCGCCACCGCCGCCGTCACCGTCGCTGCCGCCTCTTCCGTCGTCGCCCGTGCTGTTCCACGCCGATCCCGTCGGTGATCGGCCGTCGGTCGTCGTCCGTCAGGACGGCGATCGCGCCCTGCTGGTCGAGTACGGGCCCATGGTTCTGGACCTGGCCCTGCGCTTTCGCGTGCACGCCCTGATGCAAGAACTGACCGCCCAGCGTCTGCCCGGCGTCGTCGATCTGACGCCCGGGATCCGCTCGCTGCAGGTCCACTATGACGACGGGCGACTCCCGCGCGAACGCCTGCTGGCCGCCCTCTATGACGCCGAGGCGGCACTGCCCGCCACCGACGACATCGTCGTGCCATCGCGGATCGTTCACCTGCCGCTGTCGTGGGACGATCCGTCCACCCGCCTGGCCATCCAGAAGTACATGCAGTCGGTTCGCCCCGACGCGCCCTGGTGTCCCAGCAACATCGAGTTCATCCGCCGCATCAACGGCCTGCGCAGCATCGACGACGTGCGCGAGATCGTTTTCGCCGCCAGCTATCTGGTGCTGGGGCTGGGCGACGTTTATCTGGGCGCGCCCGTGGCCACGCCCGTCGACCCGCGCCACCGTCTGGTCACCACGAAATACAACCCGGCGCGCACCTGGACACCCGAGAACGCCGTGGGCATCGGCGGCGCGTACCTGTGCGTGTACGGCATGGAGGGGCCGGGCGGATACCAGTTCGTGGGCCGCACCTGCCAGATGTGGAACCGTTACCACCAGACCGCGGAGTTTCCCGCCGACCGGCGCTGGCTGCTGCGCTTCTTCGATCAGATTCGTTTCTACCCGGTCAGTGAAGAAGAGCTGCTGGACATCCGCGACGCCTTTCCGCGCGGCAAGGCGCGGCTGCGCATGGAAGAGACGACCTTTCGCATGGCCGACTACCGGGCGTTCCTGAATGCCAACCGCCCGTCGATCGAGGCCTTCAAGAAACGCCAGCAGGCCGCCTTTGAAGAGGAGCGCGAGCGCTGGGCCAGCTTGCCGCCGCCCCCCGGCGAGGCCGAAACCCCCGACGACGACAGCGACGTCGGTGACGGCACCGCCGCGTTACCGCCGGGGGCCACCCCCGTGCGCGCCGACGTCCCCGGCAGCGTGTGGCAACTGCCGGTCAAACCCGGCGATCGGGTGCGGGCCGGCGATCCGCTGGTGGTGCTGGAGACGATGAAGATGGAGACCATCGTGGCCGCGCCCGCCGCCGGCGTGGTGGTCTCCGTTCACTGCGCCGCGGGCAACCAGGTCGTGCCCGGCCAGCTGCTGGTGGCGCTGCAATGACGGGCGCGTCGTCGTCGTCGTCTTTGTCATCTTTGTCGTCATTGTGGCGGTTCAGCGCGCGTTTCCTCACTTGTGTTCCAGGCGAAACCACCCCACCTTTCGAGCGACATGCCGATCATCGATACCGTCTATGACCGAGGTCAGTTCTTCGTTCCGCTGAGCCTGAACGGATCTGCGCCCCACTATTTCATCTTCGACACCGGCGCCGGCGTCAGCGCCGTCGACGCCGGCCTGGCCGCCGAGCTGAATTTGCCCGTCATCGCCCACACCGAACTGGCCGGCACGGCGGGCGTCCTGATGGTCAACCAGGTGCGCATCGCCCGCGTGGCGCCCCTGCGCCGCGGCCGCCGCGTCGACGAGCTGGCCCTTTACGGACTGATGCCGACCACCAACGATCTCAGCAAATTCCACGTGCCCGTCCCCAACACGCGCGAGGCGGGCCTGCTGGGCAACGATTACCTGCAGGGCTTCGTGGTGCAGATGCAGTTCAACCCGCCGCTGCTGGACATCTCGCGCCCGACCGGGTTCGTGCCCGCCGGCGTCGACGTTGATCGGTTCGTCCCTTTCGTTCTGGACGACAACAACATCGTGCGCTTGCAGGGCGTGCTGGACGGCTGGATGACCGTCGACCTGCGCTTTGACACCGGCAGCAACACCATGACGGTGCCCTCGCCGTACCTGAACATCACCACGCCGATGTGGCGCGCCCTGTGCGATCGCCATCCGGAATACCAGGTCACCGACAGCCTGAAGGCCACCGGCATCGGCGGCGAGGTGACCCTGCAGATCGGCCACATCCAGAGCCTGGACGTCGGCCTCCTGCACTTCGACAACCCCAGCGTGATCATCCAGCCCCCGGTCGGTTACTTCGGCAACCCCGACGCCGTCGGGTTCATCGCCCTCAACCTGCTGGAGCCAAGCGGCTGGGCAACGTTCGATTATCCGAACGGCCGTTTATATCTATGAAATCTGGAACCCTGGGGTGCCTACCAGCCGAGCTCGGCCTTTAACTGGGCGGTCAGCGTCGCCGCCATCTTCTGGTGCGTCTTGACGCTGGGGTGAAAATCGCAGCCCCAGCCGTCGGTGGGATCGGTCTGGGCCATGGGGAATGACTTGATCCTGGCGTCGCCGGTGGCTGCCACCGCCGCGTCGATGTAGGCGCGCGCCTCGGTCAGATCGGCGCCGCTCAGCAGCGGCGCCACCGTGCACAGGATCAGCGCCGCCGGATACTTGCTGCGCACGTGCTGCAGGAACGTGCGGTAGGCGCCGGTGAACTGCGCCTCGGTGGGATCAACCGGAGTGCTGACGTCGTTGGTGCCCAGGTTGATCACCACCACCTGCGGCTGCCACGACGTAAAGTCCCACTGGCTGGCGGCGCGATCGGGCAGCGTGCGGTCGTAATAGATCGGAAACGGGTCGACGCACGACATGGGGTCGTCGCCGTAGTTGCAGACGATTCCTTTGCCCGACCAGGCCAGCGTGATGAGGTCGGCGTTCAAGTTGCGCGCCGTGATCGCCCCGTACGTCAGGTAATGGTTCTGCGTGTCGGGCGTGTAGTGGCAGTTCATGTCCGCCCCCTCGACGCCGTAACCGCAGGTGATCGAATCGCCGATGATCTCGATGCGCCGGGCGGGGGTGGGCGGCGGGGCCAGCAGCGCGCCGCCGCCGAAGTCAAAGCCCAGGAACTGCGATTCGCCCTGGTTGGCCTCGGTGCGCCGATAGATCTCCACCAGGTGTTCGCCGGCGGCCAGGCCGCTGGCGATGGGCGACAGGGCGCCGCCCGCCAGCGGGATCAGCTTGGGTCGCAGCGCGCCGTCGATCAGCACCGTGAACTGCTGGCCGCCCCCCAGCTTGATGCCCACCGACGTTCCGGAAAAGCGGGCGATCATCCCCGAACCGGACCAGGCAAAGCGCGGGTTGCCAGGATCGCTGCGGTCGAATCGCCCCACGAAGCGGACGGCCGGGGCGCCGGTGGGGCCTCCGTCAGAGACGATCACGTCGGTCCCTGCGTCGCTGGAGGCGTCGGGGTTGCTGGTGCCGCCGCCGCTGCCAGCGGTGCTGCCGCCGCTGCCGGTGGTGCTGCCGCCGCTGCCACCGCCGCCGGTGCCCGTGGCGCCCCCGCTGGCGCTGCTCCCGCCGTCTGATCCAGCGTCGCCGCCGGCGTTGCCCCCACCGGTGCCGGCTGGTCCCGCCTCGCCGGTGTCGCCGCAGCCGCCCAGGCACGAGACACCGGCCGCCACGAATGCCAGGCCCGCCGCGGTGAGTTTTGGCATGCGATGCCCTGATTGTAGATCGCATCGGCCCCGTGAGGTGCCGTTGTCTCCGCTGGACAGCCCACGGCCGGAGGAGGAACAATCACCCATCAATGATCGAACTGGCGGTCGGTCTGGGAGCGGCGGCGCTGACCACTCTGGGCATCGGCGTCTTTCATCCCCACGCCGCCCTGTTCGGCCCCACCGTGTGGCACGGTCCGCGCGAGCGTCCCTTCGTGGCGGTGACGTTCGACGACGGTCCCCACGCTGAATTCACGCCGCGCGTGCTGCGCGTGCTTGATCAGTATCGGGCCCGGGCCACCTTCTTCTGTGTTGGCTCGCAGATTGAACGCAACCTGGCCCTGGGCCGCGCCCTGGTGGCCGCCGGCCACGAGCTGGGTAATCACAGTTACACGCACAACACCTTTCGCGATCTGTTCGTGGCCTCGCGGCTCAGCGCCGATCTGGCGCGCAACCAGGCCCTGCTGAGCGCGTGCGGTCCGGCGCCCCGTTTCTATCGGCCGGCCGTGGGCGTGCGCAATCCGGCCGTGCACGCCGCCGCCCGCAGCGTCGGCCTGTCGGTGGTGACCTGGAGCGACTCCGCGCGCGACGGCTCATGGCCGCTGACCCCGGCCCGCGCCCAGCGCCTGGCCCAGCGCGCCCGCCCCGGCGACATCCTCACCCTGCACGACGGCACCTTGCCCAACCGCAAGGCCCTGCGCGAAGCGACGGTGCTGGCGTTGCCGACGCTGCTGTCGCAGCTGGCGTCGCGCGGTCTCTCCTGCGTGACGCTGTCGACTCTGCTGGACGGCTGAACCCGGGCGCGGCGCCGTCAGTCGTCGGTGGTCACCGCGATCGTGCCCGTCGCCGTCAGACCGGCGGCGGTCGCGCGAAGCCGGGTGGGCGTCACCCGCACGCGCAGGCGCTGGGCGCCCACGGTGATCGAGGCGGACGGGACCGACCCCAGCGTGCGCACCGTCTGTCCGCGCGTGCGGGCGGTCAGCTCGCCCGCCAGCGTGGCGGCGGCCGTCGATCGGGCGGCGTTGCGCGCCCGGCAGCCCAGCGCCGACATCATCGACAGGCCGGCGCAGTCTTCCAGTTCGGGCTGGGCGCGCACCTCGACCAGCCGGAGATCGCCGCCCGCCGCATCCACGGCCAGGCCGACCGATTCGGGGAGACCGCGCGGCGTGGCCCGGGCGCGCAGGGAGGCGCGGTCATCCTGGCTGGCGACGTGCAGGCGGCGCAGTTCGATGGCCTGACGGTCGACGGGCACCACCAGCGGCCCATTCTGGGTCGCCTGGTCAAGCAGGTGATTGGCCAGCCCGTCGCTGACGCGAAAAGTGGCGTCGGCGCCCTCGGGCAGAGTCAGCGGATCGCCGGGCGCGGCCGCGGCGCTGGCGCTGGCGCCGGTCATCGGTGTTGGGGTCAGCGTCAGCGTCACACCGTCTGCCTTGCCAAAGCGCACGGCCACGTCGAACGTCTGCGCCGGGAAATCGGGCAGCGACAGTGACTGGGCGCCCGTGCGGATGGTCCGCACCGTGGGCGCCGCCTGGGCCCGGGTCAGCGCCGCCGCCAGCCCGGCGCTGCCGGCCGGCGCGGTCACGAACGAGCCGACGGAGACGCGCACCTGCCATGGCGCGAAGGCGGCGGCCAGCTCGACCAGGGCCGCGTCGGGAAGGGAGGCAAAGGCGGTCCGCCTGGCCATCTTTTCCAGCGAGGCGCGACAATCGCCGGGGGCATCGAGGAGCGGGGGCGTCGCCGGCAAGGCGTCGCGCCGAGAGCGAACCACGCCCAGGACGCGCCCGCGTCCGCCGTCGCCCGCCCCACAGTAACGGGCCTCCACCAGCCAGACCGTCACCGGTGGTGGCGGCGGGCCGCCGTCGGCGGCGCGGTCGCCGGCGATCTCGATCGGCTGGGGCAGCAGCTTGGCCAGCATCATGTTGGTCGTCGCTGCGGCGATCAGCACGTCCGCGCGTTCGGCCCCGTCGCTGGCGTGTCCAGGCGCTTGCGCCGCCAGCAGCACCGGAAGAACCAGGCCCGTCAGCAGGCACGCCCGGCGGCGGCGCAGGCCAGGTGCGGACGACGCGGGCGGTATCATCGGCGCAGCTTACCCGGCCAGCGCTCGACCTCAACAAAGTCGGGCGGCGCCAGGGCTTCGGCAGGGCCTGCTAGGGCGGCAGGCAGCCGACGCGCTTGATATCAAGGACGATGTCGTCGTAGTAGAGGTCGAACGCCGGCCGCCCCTGCGGGTGCCAGTCGTAAAATCCGAAGCCGAAGTCGGTGAAGGCACCGATGAGACCGCTGTTCATGTTGTTGAACAGCGGCGTGCCGGGCGCCTGCCCCGGCGGGTAGGCGACGTCGCGGTTGTTCAGCGAGCCGATCATCTTGCCGTCGCCCCAGACATTGATCTCGTCGGGGTCGTCGTTGAACTCCCATTCCAGGCAGGTCCAGGTGGCGACCGGAATGTCGCCGGGCGGGTAGGCCTGCCGCTCGCCGCCGGGCGTGCCGCTGAGCTTGATGAACCCGAACTGCCAGCCGGTGCTGTGGTTGGCGATGGACATGTACGTGGGCTTGGGAAACCCGGACGTGCCGCCCCAGATCATCCCCATGTCGGTGTCGTTCTTCTTGGGGGCAATGTAAAGGTACGCCCGGCCAAAGTTGTGCTTCTGCAGCGCCGCCGGCGCGCCCTTGCTGATGATGTAGACGTAGTCGATGGCCGGTGGCGCCGCCGGTCCGTGGAATTGCACGGCGTACTTTCCGTGCGCGACGACCTTCTGCTGCACCGTCATTGTCGCCATGCCGCTGGAAGGCGTGCTCCACTTGGCCGGGTCGATCTGACCCTGTTCAAAGTCCTCGCAGAAAAGACCGGCGCAGCCGGGGGCGGCGTCGGGGTTGGCGGCGCTGTCGCTCGCGGCGTCATCGCCGCCACCGCCGTCGGCGGGGGGCGGCGTGATTTGCCCACCGCTGCCGCCGGTGCTGCTGCTGCCGCCGCCGGTGCCGCTGGGACCCGCGCCACCGGTTCCGCCCGCGCCGCTGCCGCCCGCTGACCCGCCGCTGCCTCCGCCCGTGGCTCCCCCGCTGCCGGCGGAGCCCGGGCCCGTGCTCACCGCGCCGCAACTCAGCGTCGCGCAAGCTGAAAACGCCAGCAGGCAGAAGGCACGAACAGCGATCTTCATGGTCGGTTGCTCCCTGTGAGGTCTAACGGAGTACCCCGGCGCGAGCGCTTCGGTTCAGGTCGGTCGCCCATGTGCCGCGAGGCCACTGCCACTTGGCGTCCCATCGATGCGGTGGCCACCGGTACAGTTTTTATCGTCGCATTTTGCGACCGCATTCGCAAAACGAATTGCCGCGTGCATTCACGAAGAATTCACTTTTTTGCGAGCAACCAACTGTGCTACAGCGGCAAAAGCTGGTCCGCGCCCCCCACTTACGCAACAACGCGTTGCGTGTGCCGAGAACGACTGTCGACAGAGCCCCTAAATGACAAATAAGTCGGTCAGTGTCCGTCTGCGGTTTGTTACCGAATTGTTTCTGACTTTGGTTGGCGTCGGTCTCGGCGTCGCCGCCGGCGGTTGCGGACGCAGACCAGACACGCCCCAGCTGGGTGTGACCCACGCCGCAGTCACCGCCGACGGCATC
>DATLVT010000194.1:0-4958 GCA_035577105.1 Polyangia bacterium | reverse complement strand
GCAAAGACTTCTTTCTCGTAGTTTCCGAAGTGCTCTCTTGCCGCCGACACCTTGGGCGTGTCGCCGATGTCGTTGCGCGGAGTGCCGGCGTGCTCGCCCTCCTCCATCTTCTTTGGCACAGGCTTGATCGCGGCGTTCAGCTCGGCAAGCGGATCCGGTGCGGCCTTTACCTCTACCGGCGCAGCCTTACCCTTCGGGGTAACACTTGTCGGAGGCTTCGGCGGCATGGGGATCGGCGGCTCAGTCACCACAGCGTCGGGATCCGCCAGAGGCACAGCCTGCCGCTCGATGCGCGGGTTGCGCTGCGGCGGGTAAGCCGCGCGATCCGTCGGCGGCATCGGCACCATCATGTCCGCCGGCGGCGCCTGCTGCGGCGAGACCACACGCGGCTCGACAGGCATCGTCAGCGGCACGGCGACGTTACCCATCGCGGCGTCGGCCGGAGCCACGGGAGGTGGCGCCGCGGCCGGCGGCTCCGGTGGCGCAGCTTTAGCAGCGTCGGCCTGCCTCTGTCGCTCGGCGGCGATGCGCTGGGCGAGCGTCGGCTCGCCACCTCCAACGCCGGGAGGGGTTACGGGCGGCGGCGCAGGGGGCGGCCCGGCGGGCGGCTCCGGGGGCCTGCCCGTCTCGTTTGGCTGGTTGTGTTCCTCGAGCGCAGCGGTCTGCGCCGGGTCGGGGCCGTTCACGTCGACGGTCGTGCCGTTCTTCTTGTTGCGCTCGGCCCGGGTCGCCCGGCTCATCTTGGCACCGGCGTAGGCGCCCATCACGCCACCCACAGGCGCGAACGTGAGGCCGGCGTTAAGCGCTGCGATCGCCGCTTCCTCCGGGTCGACCTCGTTCTGGAGGCCAGCCGTCGTCTCTCCCCGCTGGCGCGCGACGTCCATGCCGACGCCCTGCACGGCACCGCCGATCAGCGCATCAGTTGCGCCGACGCCCGCCCCGCGCAGCGCGCCCTTGGCCGTCTGCGCCTTAAGGGCGTGGCCCAGCGCACCGCCAGCAGCGCCGCTGGAGACGCCTGCGGTGAGCAGTGTCGTGACGTCGTTCTGAGCCGAGAGCAGTTTCTCGCGGGCTCGAATCTCGTCGTTGTCCTCGCGCAGGCCGCGGTAGAGCGAGCTCTTCTCCTGCAGCTCGTCGTCAGTCATCGTGGCGATGCGCTTGCGACTGTCGTTGAGCTGCTGCGCGACACCCTGCGTCCCGAAGAAGCCGGCACCCGCCGCGACGCCTGCCCAGCCGCTCGGCAGGAGCAGGCTGGAGAGCAGCATGGGCGTCATGCGGGCGCCCTTCATCAACGCCGACCGTACCGGCGTCTCGGTGATCGACGCCTCGCCCTTCTCTTTGTTCGGGATAAACTGCGCGCCCTCGGCCCGCTTGTTCACCGGCGAGATCGAGTTATCGATGACAGTGCTGACTTCGTTCAGCAGCCCCTGTATGCCGCGGATGTCGCTGTCCGGTGCGGCGCCCGACACGTCGCCGATCAGCCCCGCACCCTGCGCCGTCAGGTCCACGACCGACGACATGCCGGCCTTGGCGACGTCGCCCAGCAACGAACGGTCCGCCTCCGGGGGAGGAGGCGCGTCCGGCATACCAGACGAAAGCAGGTCGGGCTCGACGGCCATCAGGGCTGTCCGCTGTAGGGGATCCGGTTGCGGCGGGCGATTTCCTGCAGGCGCTCGCTGTTGTCGGGGCGCGCGCTGTCGCGAATCTTCTTCGACAGTCCGCTGGCAGTGTCGGCTATCGCGCCGCCCAGCGTCCGACCTTCCGGCCGCCCCACGGTGGTCGCCTTGTCGAAGACCTTCTCGGCGCGCTCCGAGATCGCGTCGCCGACCTTCTGGCCGATGTTCCAGCTGTTGGGCTCGCCAGCTTTCTTAGCCGCCGCCAGCGCACCCTCCTTGCTCTTCACGTCGCCCGCCTCTCGACCACCGCCACGACCCAGCCGATCCTTGATGATGCCGGTCAGCTCCTTGTACGCCTGCGGCCGGATGTGGATCGGGCCAAACGCCTTGCTGATCACGACGACGTTGTCGAGCACGTCGAAGCTCTGTGGCTTGTAGGTGCGGAAAGTCGCGTCCTGCGGGTCGATCCGGGTCAAGTCGTAGACCATGCGCACCGCGGCCACGGCATCGGGGTTCGGGTTGCTGGTCATCAGATCCATCGCCAGCGCCTTGAAACGTGTCGGGTCCACCTTGGGGTCGGTGTAGATCGACGTCGCGAACGCCTTCTTTTTCGCCTCGGCTTCCTCGGGCGTGAGGTTGGTGGTGTCCTTCGCCCGCTCGATCGCCTTGTCAAATTCAGCGTTGACCGACTCGGTGAGCTTCACGCGTTCAGCCGGCTTCAGCTTCAGATCGTACGTCGCCTTGGCGTCAGCCTTCTGCTGGGCGAGCTTCTCCTTGTGCTCCTGCGTCACGCGCTTAGTTTCAGCCGTCTCAAAGTCCTTCTTCCGCTTGGCTTCAGCCGTCTCGAAGTCCTTCTTGCGCTTCTCCCAACCCTTCGCGTAGTCGTCCCACTCCTTGATGCGGCTGTTCAACAGCTGACGCGTCGCCGGGCCGCCCTCCCTGTTGGTGAGCTTTGCGGCGTCGGCTTGCACGGCACGGAGTGGATTGTCGCCGGGCCTCGGTTCGTCGAACGTCTTCGGACCATCGAACTTCTTCGGCTGCTCAGGCTTGGCTTCGAGAACGTAGCGATTGCCTTCGCGCACGGCTCGGACCGGCGGCACAGCGTCGGGATCGCTGCTGTCTCCTGCCGGCGACGACGGCCCCTTCTTTAGGTCGCCCTGCCCACCGAAGGCGCGGTCGAGATCGCGCGACCGCTGCTCAGCAAACTGCGTCGCCTCTTCCTGAGAAGCGAACTCTCCCAACGGCGCGTTCTTGCCCGCCTTGAACAAAGCGACCGCAGTGTCGGGCGTCAGCGACCGGCCGTTGACGATCGTCGGAATGACGTAGTGCTTGCCGTCGACCTCGACGCCAATCGACTTCTCGGTCGAGATGCTCCCGTCCGTTTGCGGAACCGCTGCCTTCGCGCCAGCAGCAACCTCCGTCGGCGACGGCGCAGGTGTTATCCCTGCAGGTTGCCGGCCCCCCACACCCGGTGAAGGAGCCGGCCCCCCGCCGCCGCCAGTAGCTGGAGACGGCGGAGGGTTAGACCCCGACCCCGGCTGTGGCCGCTTCAGTCGCAGCACGCTGTCTGGTGCAGTCGTCGAGTACACGCCCGGCACAGATCCGCCGGGAGGTCCGTCCTTCAGGTCCGGCGGTGCATTGAGCGCTCGGTCCTCGTCGTCATCGTCCCCGCCGCCGCCCGAGTCGTCACCCTCCTGTCGCAGCGGAGCAGCAGCTTCCGCGGGGGTGGGAGCAGGCGCGGACGCGCTGTTGGGCGCGGCGCCGGGGCGCGGGATGGCGTTGATCCTCTCGATGATCGACTGCGTCGCCGCCGACGGGCCAGCAGGCGCGCCGCCGCCCCTCCGCACGCCAACTTGACCGGTCCGGGCGCGATAGTAGTCGGCGCGCGCCTTGTCGAGATCCTGCTGACTCTCCGTCCGGTTCGACGCCTTGCCACCTGCGGTCGATACACGCTGCACCAGCAGCTGCCAGTAAAGCGAGCGACTGCTCAGCCCCAGAGCAGTGTTAAGCACTTGCTCGGGAGTGAACTGAAACTGTTGCACGGGCTGGCCGGTACGGGTGTCGACAACAGTCGCCACGTTACCCTTGACGTCGAGATGGCGACCGTCAGGGATCTGGTTGTACGCCGTCTGAACAGACTTCTTCGACCCCTCAATGTCACCCGCCCGGTACTGCTGCACCGCCTGCTGGCCGAACTGGGCGGCGATGCCAGCGCTGTACTGCAGGATCTCGAACGCCGCCTTGTCGGCACCCGCCTTGTCACCGTTCGCCGACCTCCACCGATAAAGCGTCTCCAGAGTGCGGACATGTCCCAACTGAGCAAGAAGCTGTGGAGGCAGACCAGCGTTCACGACCTGACTAGCTTTTTGAACCAGCTCTGCTGGTGCAGCGCCCACGCCCTTCATCAGCGCCTCGGTGCCACGCGCCGTGTGAGGATCGTTGCCGACGGCAACGTTGGAGTTGTCGAGGTGAAAGACCTGTTGGGCGAACCGCAGCCCGCCATCGATCGCCTGCTCGAGATCGCTGCGCGCGTTGGGCGACGTACCCTCGCCACCGGCGTTGGGGTTGTAACCGGGCGTGCGAGCACCAGCAGAAACCGGCATTCCAGTTGAGTTAGGAGCACTTCCCACCGGTACGGGAGCACCACCCGTGTTCTGGCCGATTGGCAACGCCGACGTCGGGCCGTCGAGCGCGGGATCGTACGCTTCGGTGCGCGTCTGGTCGCTTAGCGCCGGCCGCGGCCGATTACCCCGGGGGGTAATGGGGAGAGCCGCCGGTAGAGCCGAAGGCGGAAGTTCCGGCTCGGCCGGGTAACCTGACCGGCGCGGGTAGCTCTCCATCGGCGGCATGCGGTCGGTGGCCAGCCGAATAGGAGCGTACTTTGCCGACATGTCGCCTTGGCCGCGCAACGCGCGATCGCGCTGTTCAAGCACAAGGGGATCCTCGACGCGACCGCCCTCTTCATATGTCTGCATGAAGTCGGGGTCGTTCGGGTCGTAAGGATTACTGGAGAGCGCCAAAGACGGATCGTTCGACGGGTCGTAGCTCGCCGCCGGGTTATATCCCCCCGCCGGATTGAAACTCCCGCTATTGCCGCTACCGCCAATTCCAAGAGCGCCACCGATCTGCTGTCCAACACTCGGGCCACTCGGCGACGTCACGCCCAGCGCGTTAGTCACGCGCCTGCCAAGGCTTGGAGGCACTGTCGGAGCGGCCGGACCACCTCCCCAGCCGGGAGGCGGGCTGTTCGGGTTGTACGTGTTCCCCCGTCGCCCACCCTTGCGATAGTAGTCGCGTTTCGCCTCACTGGTAGCGATGTCGTCGACTGTCTTATAAGCCCTCAAG
>DATLVT010000193.1:0-2626 GCA_035577105.1 Polyangia bacterium | reverse complement strand
ATCTTTGATCCGTTCTTCACCACCAAGCCACCGGGCATCGGCACGGGGCTGGGCCTGTGGATCTGTCACGGCATCCTGGCCGGCATGTCGGGCGAGATCTCCGTCGCCAGCGAGTCGGGACGGGGCGCGGTGTTCCGGGTGACGTTGCCGTCCGTGCAGCTGGAGACGACGGGCGTCAGCCCTGACCCCGTGCCGGCCGAGGTGCCCGGGCAAGGGGCGCGCGTCTTGATCATCGACGACGAACCGATGATCGTCAGCGCCCTCCGGCGGTCGCTGGGCGCCGAGTACAACGTCACTGGCCTCATTGACGGGCGCGAGGCCCTGGCCCGTCTGGAAAGAGGCGAGCGCTTCGACGTGATCCTGTGCGACCTGATGATGCCCGATCTCAACGGCATGGATTTTTATGACGAGCTGAGCCGGGTGGCGCCCGACCAGAGGGATCGGATGATCTTCGTGACCGGCGGGGCCTTCACGCCTCGTTCGCGTGAGTTCCTGGAGCGGGTGCCCAACCCGCGCGTGGAGAAGCCGATCGATTTTCAGAACCTGCGCAGCCTGATCAAGAACGCCACGCGCTGAAACCGATTGTGGCTGGACTGGATACGATCTGCCCTTGTTGCGTCGACGGATGTGCGCGACAGTTGCCATCGCAGTAGGTCCTGCGCCCCCCAAAGGACCGAACAGAGAGGAAGGGACAACGTGCAAGGAAACCAGGGCGAGGTTGATGCCCGCAGGTTTGCTGTGGCCGACGCCGGAGGCCCGGGGCAAGACGGTGCCCTCGGCCAGGGACCGGCGCCTGTCTGGGGACGGCGGGCGCTTCCGTTCATCGTCGGCGGCCTGCTGCTGGTCGCCAGCATCGTCGTCGCGTCGGTCCTGGATCGGGCCCGGGACGACCGCGACCGCGAGCGATTTGCCCGCGAGGTTCAGCTGACCCAGGATCGAATCGTCAACCGCGTCGATACCTACGTCAACATGATGCTGTCGGCCCGGGCGCTGCTGTCGGTGGTGGACCCGCTGGACGTCGACAAGTTCCGGCGCTGGATCGAACACCTGGACGTTCAGCATCGCCATCCCGGTGTGCGCGCCATTGGCTTTGCCCTGTCCGTGGCGCCTGGCCAGCGCGGCCGCATCGTCGAGCAGATTCACGGTCGCGGCGACACCACCTTTCGCATATGGCCGGGCGCGCAAGGTGATCCGGCGTGCGTGGTGACGCTGGTCGATCCCAACATCGCCACGCACAGGCGCGGCATCGGTTTTGACATGTGCGCCGAACCGGTCAGGCGCGCCGCGATGGAGCAGGCGCGCGACAGCGGAATGGCCACCGCATCGGACTGGGTGATGCCCGTCATTCCCCCGGTCGACGAAGCGGGGGGTGGGTTCCTGGTGTTCGTTCCCGTCTATCGCGGGGAGGGCGTCCCGGCGTCGGTCGAGCTGCGTCGTCGTGAGCTGATCGGTTTCGTCTTCACGCGCTTCCGGGCGCAGGAGCTGTTCCGTGGGATCCTGGGCGCCGACCAGCACCCCAGCCTCAGCTTCACCATCGGCGATCCGCAGGGCGCGGCGGGCGGCAAGGTGCTGTTCCAGTCCGACGCCGGCGACGACGATCCCCGGCACGTCTCGCGCATGGCCATGGCGTTGACCGTGCCGGTGGCCGGGCGCCAGTGGCAGATGCGGTTTCGCAGCCGGCCCTCCTTCGATCAGACGTCGAAACGGCTGGCGATCAATGTCTTTCTGGCCGGTCTGATCATCAGCCTGGCGGTGACCTGGGTGGTCCGCACGCAGATGCGGGCGCGCGCGACCGCCGAGGAGGCGGTGCGCAGCCGAGACGCCTTCGTCTCGATCGCCTCGCACGAGCTGAAGGCGCCGCTGACGACGCTGCGGTTGCAATCGCAGGGATTGCTGCGGGCGATCGGCCGGGGCGCCGCCGAGGCGAAGGATTCGACGCGAACCGCGCACCGGGCGTCTATCATCGAGGAGCAGGCGCGCCGGCTGTCGAAGTTGATCGACGATCTGATGGACGTGTCGAAGATCTCGGCGGGGCGGTTGACCTTCGACGTCGAGGAGGTCGACCTGGTGGCGCTGGCGCGGGAGGTGGTCCAGCGCATGGAGGACGAAAGCGTCCGCGCCGGTTCCGCCGTGGAGGTGCAACTGTCCGCGCCGGTGGTTGGACGCTGGGATCGGACCCGCATGGATCAGGTCCTCACCAACCTGCTTTCCAACGCCATCAAGTACGGCGCGCAGCGCCCGGTGTCCCTGACCCTGGAATCCAGCGCCGGTCTGGCGCGGGTCAGGGTGCACGATCAGGGGATCGGCATCGCCGCCGAACACCAGGAACGGATCTTTGACCGCTTCGAACGCCTGGTGGCCGATCGGCATTATGGCGGGTTTGGCCTGGGGCTGTGGATCACGCGCCACCTTGTGGAGGCGCAGGGCGGGCGGGTCATGGTGCAGAGCAAGGTGGGTGAAGGATCGACGTTCGTGGTTGAACTGCCGACCGGCCTGTAACCGACGCTGGTCGGGCAGTCGTCGGGCAAACGTCGAGCAATCGTCGAGACCGCTGTTGCGAATCTGTCGCTCCCGCCGTGCACGGACTATCCTTGAAGAGTGCGGTTTTTCTTTTCGACCGGCGTCG
>DATLVT010000192.1:0-3284 GCA_035577105.1 Polyangia bacterium | reverse complement strand
TCGAGGGCGCCGCTCTCAAACACGAGGACTTTGCCTCCAGCACGGCACGGCGACCCTCTTCCGGACTACCACCTCCCCCATCACAATCCTGTCCGCCAGAGATATACAAGCACGGCAGGGAACCCCACCTCTGCCGCCCCCGCGACGGAGCGAATGGCGCCCGCTAGCCGGTGCCCGCGCCGCCCGCACCACCGCCACCGCCACCACCGCCACCGCCGCCACCACCGCCGCCATCCCCCGCTTCCAGAAAGCTGCGCAGGTCCTGTTCCTTGACCGCCGGTTCGCCGCCCGCGACGTTGTCCAGCTTCCCCTCGCGGATCCAGGTGCACAGCTCGTCAACCAGCTCGTACAGATGATCGAACGAATCGACGATGAACAGCAGCGGCTGGAAGTGATCGATCTCGAAGTATTGATTGACCACCCATTCGATCTGGAACGGATAGCGCTGCACGTCTGGCCCGTCGATGGCGTGGGCGATCTCGCCGTAGCTGCTCAGCAGGCCGCTTCCGTACGCCTTCAGGTCGGCGCCGTCCGGGCCGCCGCGCATCAGGCCGAACTCGACGCTGAACCAGAAAAAACGCGACATCGCCTTGATGTTGCTGGTCAGGCGGCGCAGCTTCTCGTGCTCGTCAGTGATCGACCGGGCCTGCTCGGCGGCGAGGGCGGCGCACTCGCCGAGGCGCACCAGCGCGCCGGCGAAGGCGGGATCGGTGTGCATGGGGACGTGGCCGGCGATGTCGTGGAAGATGTCCGGCTCGGGCAGGTACTCCAGCGTGCCGCCATCGCGAATGGTGACGGTGGTGGGAAATTCGCGGCGGCGCAGGCAATCGAAGAAGACATAGGACGGGACGTAACCGCTGACGGCGCGCGCGGAGAACCCGGTCAGCGGTTTCATGAACCGGTTGACGTCCTCAAAGCGCGGCACCCGGTCGTGGTCCAGCCGCAGCTTTTCCATGCCGGCCTGAAATCGTTCATTGGCGTACCGTTGCCAGCGCGGCTGCATGCGGGTGAACAGGCGCTGCCAGGTGGCGTGGTTCTCCGGCGAGTACAGC
The DNA here is from genome assembly GCA_035577105.1 of Polyangia bacterium. Taxonomy (GTDB): domain Bacteria; phylum Myxococcota_A; class Polyangia; order Fen-1088; family Fen-1088; genus DATKEU01. The sequence goes on along the minus strand of DATLVT010000192.1, from coordinate 2,232 downwards.
TCGTAGGGCTGGTGGATGTAGATGTCGCCCTGGGCCTGGGCCTGTTCGATGAACGCCGCCTTGGTGGTGGTGAGGCCGCTGCCGGGAGTCAGGATCCGATGGGCCGGTTGCACGCGCATCCCCCTGCCCAAAAGTATAGGCCCTGACCGGCGCCCCGTCGCCAAACGGGCCTTTCCAGCGCGCCCGCGCCGCGATCAAGCTGTATGGGACAGGCGCCCACATCCCTGGGCGCGCACGTGATCGTTCCAGCCGACCCCCGCCTCCGGGCAGTGGCGCACCACCGGCAACGCACCTGCCAGGGCGCGGATCTGGTCGGCCAGGCGTTGCCCCTTTTCGTCGTCGCCGAAGGCCAGCACGACGGTGACGCCGGGGGGCAGCATGCGCAGGACGTGGCCGATCATCTGGCGCTGGCGCGGCAGCAGGCTGCCCACCGCCATGTAACAGGCCGAGCGATCGCCGTTGGCCTGTTCATAGCTGAGGGCGTCGATCGGTCGCTGCACCAGGACCAGTTGCTTGTCGGTGGTGCGAAAGCGACTCATCCACAGATCGGTGGTCGGTTCGGCCAGGACGCGCGAGACGTCGTTGGCGCTCTTGGCCTGACCGAACCGCCACTGGTCGAGGCCTTCGGCGCGGATACCGAAACGCCGGAGCAGCTTCTGCGCATCCATGGGGCCGCCTTTCACTAGGATGAACGGGCAGCCCCCGGTGATATTCCCTGGCGGTCGCGGCGCGGGCGGCGCGCGATGCCCCGGTCAGATTTCCACGCCGTCGGCGATCACCCCGTTCTTGGGGACGATCACGATGCCCTCGCGAATGAAGTAGCCGTTTCCGTCTGCTTCCTTGATCTGCGCGGCGTTCACGATCTTCACGCCGCGTCCGATGCGGGCGTTCTTGTCGATGATGGCGTTCTCGATGATCGTCTCGGACCCGATGCCGATGGGCGGGATGCCGGCGCGCTCGGTGGCGCGGATCTGTTCCAGGGTCTCGTACTCGTCGGCGCCGATGAGCAGGCTGTTGCGCACCTGCACGGCGCTGCCGATGCGGCTGCGGATCCCGATCACCGCGCGGTCGATGGTGGCGCCGTGAAGGATGCAGCCCTCGGAGATGAGCGCGTTGTGGACGTTGCAGCGCTCGACCTTTGACGCCGGCAGGAAACGCGGGTGGGTGTAGATCGGCCGGCCGGCGTCGTAAAAATCAAAGGGCGGGATCGATTCGCACAGGGCCAGGTTGGCCTGAAAGTACGACTGGATGGTCCCGACGTCTTCCCAGTAGCCCTGGTAGACGTGGGCCTGCACGCGCTTGCGCGGGACCGCGTCGGGGATGACGTGGCGGCCGAAATCGACCAGCTGCGGGTTGGCCAGGGCCTGCTCCAGCGCCTCGCGCGTGAAGATGTAGATGCCCATCGACGCCAGAAATCCGGGGCCGCTGCCGGGAATCTGAGAGGCCAGGCCGGGCAGGCGGTCGGCGGGCGGCTTCTCGTCGAAGTGCGTGATGCGCCCGTGCGGGTCCATCTTCAAGATGCCGAACTGGGAGGTCTCCGCCTCGGCGACGGGGATGACGGCGACGGTGGCGTCGGCGTTGCTTTCGCGGTGGGTCTTCAGCATCTGCCGGTAGTCCATCTGGTACAGCTGGTCGCCCGACAGGATCAGGACGTCGCGCGCCGGTTGCCGGTGCATGTGGCGCAGGCTCTGGCGAACGGCGTCCGCCGTCCCCTGGAACCAGTTGCCCCCTTCGTCGGTCTGTTCGGCGGCCAGCACCGATACGAATCCCGAGGAAAAAATGTCGAACTTGTACGTCAGCCCGATGTGCTTGTTCAGGCTCTCCGAGTTGAACTGCGTCAGCACGTAGATGCGCCGCAGGTTCGAGTTCAGACAGTTGCTGATGGGGATGTCGATCAGCCGGTACTTGCCGGCGATCGGCACCGCGGGTTTCGATCGCTTGTAGGTGAGGGGGAAGAGCCGCGTCCCGCGGCCGCCACCCAAGATCACTGCCAGCACGTCATCCATGACCGGCGGATAGTCTCACGACTTTGCTCGCTGCGCTCGCGGCGCGAGAGGCGTCGAGGGGCGGCGGCGCGATCGGGACTTTGCTGTCAGTGGGCGATGATTTTTCCGTCGGATGCTGACACCGCGACGGTCTTCGCCGTCGTGGCGCGCACGCGCATCGTCGCTGTCTTCGCTGACGGATGTTCGCTGACGGCGTTGGCACAGCAATGGCAAACGCGCCTGTCGT
>DATLVT010000191.1:0-2467 GCA_035577105.1 Polyangia bacterium | reverse complement strand
GCATCCTTGGGCGAGGTGAAGTACTCCAGGTTCTCCGCCGTGATGACGTCGCCGCTTTCACGCGTGCCGCCTCCCGTCGCGGTGATCTCGTCGGCGGACACCATCGACGCCCTGGCCAGATCGGCGCTGTCCACGCGCACAGGCGTCCCCACCTGATCGCTGGCCGCCTCGCCGGACGCCAGGGCGCGTTCAGCGGCGGCCGCGGCGGCCGCCATGGCCTCCGGCGTTTCGACGTCGGTCTGCTCTTCGCGTACGTCGTCGACCAGCGCCGGTCCCGACATGGACGCCAGCTCCGACGGCGTGCGGCGCGCCGGCACTGCGTCGTCGTCCTCATCGATCGCCAGGGACACCGATTCGATGGCCGCCTCGACCTCGGCGTCGGCGTCGACGTCAACCTCGACGTCGACCTCAGCGGCGGCCTCCGAAGCAATCTCTGACGCCGACGCCGATTGCGGCTCCGCCGCCTCGACCGCCGGTGCGGAGGCCGCCTCGCCAGGCGCGGCGGCGGTCTCTGCAGAGGCCGCCTCGGCCTCGCCGGGAGCGGCGGGGGCCTCGGCCGTCTCGGCCGTCTCGGCCGTCTCGGCCGGCCCGGATGCCGACGGGTCGGTGCTGGCCTCCGTCCCGGGAATGACGGTCGCTGCCGGATCGGCCTCCGCCAAGATCTGGTTCAGCGAATTCTCAACTGAGTCCTCGGCGGCGCCTTCCGCCCGGTCCCTGTCCGCCGGGCCTGCAGGTCGTTTTCTGGTCATTCCCGGTGCTCCTCGGGGGACCAAGACTCCCCGTTTTCCCCCCCGAAAGTCAAGCCGCGGCCTGCCCCAACCCTCCCCCACGTTCAGTGTTGACGTCCTGGTTCCAGAAACCAGGCCGGTCGATGCGTCAACCTCGATTCGCTTTGACAGCGTTGAATGCGGTCTCTATGGTGCCGCGCGTGAAGAAGCCGCCGGCCTGGTCATCGCGCCCGCGCGCAAAAGCGCCGGGGGTGAGGACGCGCGTCGGCGAGTACCGCGTGCCGCCCGACGTCGCCGTGCGCGTGCGGGCCGGGCACCCCTGGATCTTTCGCGACGCGCTGGGCGGCCGCGGCCTGACGGAACCGTCGGGCACGGTGATCGACGTGCTATCGGGGAATCGGGAGTTCGTGGCCCGCGGTTATGTCGACGAAGGGCACGCCGTGGCGGTCCGCGTGCTGACCCGCGACCCCGCCGAGCGGGTCAACCCGGGCAAGGGTGTCATCGGGGCGCGTTTCGCACGCGCCGTTCAGCTGCGCTGGTTCTCGTTCGGGGCGACGCGTCCCGAGGCGATGCGCCTCTTCAACGGTGAGAGCGAAGGCCTGCCCGGCGTGGCCGTCGACCGCTACGGCGACTTTGTGGTGGTGCAGTGGCTGGCGGCGGGGGCCATGCCCTGGCGCGACGAGCTGTACGACGCCATCGAGGCCACCATCAAACCGCGCGGCATCTACGAGCAGCGCCGATTTCGCCCGCTGGCCGGCCAGGCGCCGCCCGACCCGGCCGTGCGCGCCCGCGGCGACGAGGCCCCGCTGGAGATCATCGTTCAGGACGGCCCGTGCCGGTTCGGCGTCGACGTGACCGCTCCCCTGGGCGTCGGTCTCTTCCCCGACATGCGCCTCGGCTGGGCCGCGGTGACCGCCCGCGCCGCCGACCGACGGCTGCTGAACCTCTTCTCGTACACCGGAGCGTTCTCGGTCCACGCCGCCAAGGCCGGCGCGCGCGAGGTGGTGGCCGTCGACGTGGCCGCCAAGGCCCACGCCCGGGCCCGGCGCAATTACGAACTGAGCGGCCTGGATCCCACGACGCTGGAGACGGTCACCGGTGACGCCATGAAGGCCCTGGATCGCTTCGCCGATCGCCGGCGCCATTTCGACATCATCGTCTGCGATCCGCCGACGTTCTCGCACGGGCCGGCCGGACAGTTCGCCGTCGCCAAGGACCTGGCCACGCTGGCCGGCGGCTGTCTGTCCGTGCTGGAGCCCGGTGGTCTGCTGGTGTTCGCCACCAACTCGACCAAGGTGGCGGCGGCCGAGCTGGATCGGGCGCTGGGCGAAGGAGCCGCCGCCCAGAAAGCCGAGCTGCGGGTGATCGCCCGTGTTGGTCTGCCCGCTGATTACCCGGTGAACCCCGGCTTTCCCGAGGGAAACTACCTCAAGGTCGTCGTCGCCGCGAAGATGTAATGTGACGTGACGGCGGCGTCCGCCTGCTGCAGCCCGGCTTACTTGGCGAATTTTTCGGGGCGCTGCATGCCGCGGTTCTTCACCTCGGCCAGATACTGATTGACGGTGGTCTCGACCGATTCGTTGAACTTGACCCGCGACTTGGCGATCTCCCGCAGCGAGGTCACGGCCGGTTTGTTGTTGCAACGAACCAGGGGTTTGCCGCCATTGGCCAGCTGGCGGGCGCGCTCGGCGGCCAGGATGACCAGAGCGAACCGGTTGTTGACGTGTTGCAAACAATCT
>DATLVT010000190.1:0-2997 GCA_035577105.1 Polyangia bacterium | reverse complement strand
TCACTGAAATTGAAGGAGCGCCCGCAGGTCATGCTGGCCTCGCTGGTCGATGCCCAAAGAAACGGGCGCCCGCCGGCCACCGTGCGCAAGCGCTGTGTCAGGGTCGGGGACCGGTACGGGTTCATCTTCGGCAATGGATTGCTGGCCAATTTTCTGGTCGAGTACTACGGCCCCAACGGGTACGGTCCGCTGCGGGCGGTCTGGGTCATCCTGCGCTGCTTCGCCTCGGCGGTGGTGACGGGGCCCTTCATGCGCCGCATGTTTCGCCGTTTCGAGGGTGAGGTGAGGGTCGATGGCAAGGCCCTGGAATGGCCCAGCTTCGCCTCGGTGGGCGCCGCCACGGTGCGGGAGGTCGGCCTGGGATTCAAGCTCTACGACCGCGCCGACGATGACCCTGATCGGTTTGGTGTGCTGGCAATCCACGCAGGTCCCCTGGCGCTGCTGCCTGACATGCCCGCCGTTCACGCCGGGCGCGGCATCCCGCCGGCGCGGGCGTTCAGCACCATCGCCTCGACGTTGGATGTAAGCAGCAAAGCTCCCCGCATGACTTACACGATCGACGGCGACCTTTACCACACATCGGAGCCCATCCACGTCTCAGTAGGTCCGGCCATCGACTTCGTAAAGCCAGAACGAGGTTTGATCGTGCGACGAGGCGGCGATACCATGGCGAAGTTGCCATGAGCACGTCGTTCCCTCTGGACGGGATGCGGGTCCGGTTCGCAGGCGATACCAATGTGGGGATGAAACGCGCCCACAATGAAGACTCGTTCTATCTGCCGGAGAGCGAGCGACTGGCCATCGTCGCTGACGGCATGGGCGGCCACGCCTCGGGCGAGGTGGCCAGCCGCATGGCCGTGGAGACCATCTCGGGTTTCTTCAAGGCCACGCAGGACGAGCAGCAGATGACCTGGCCGTTCAAGATGGATCGCGGCCACCGCTATGACGTCAACCGGATGGTCACCGCCATCAAGCTGGCCAACCTGAAGATCCACGAGCACGCCCAGAAGGACCCGCGCTGCCACGGCATGGGGACCACCGTCGTCTCCACGCTGTTTCTGGACGACGCCATCGTCGTCGGGCACGTGGGCGACAGCCGGCTGTATCGGCGGCGCGAGGGGAGCTTTGAACAGATCACCGAAGACCACTCGCTGCTGAACGACTACATCAAGATGAAGCACCTCTCGCCCGAGGAGATCGCGGCGTTCCCCCACAAGAACGTCATCGTGCGCGCCCTGGGGATGAAGGACACCGTGCAGGTCGACGTCCACGTGGACAGCCCGCGCCTGGGCGACATCTACCTGCTCTGTTCGGACGGTCTGTCGGGGATGATCAGCGACCCGCAGATGGCCGACGTTCTCGGCAACGAACGCGACCTGGACGTGCTGTGCGAACGCCTGATCACCATGGCGAACAAGAACGGCGGCCTCGACAACATCACCGTCGTCGCCATCCGCGTCGAAGCGACCTGACGCGCGCGGGAGGCCTGCGGCGCGGTTTGTGTGGCCGTGACGTGAGGATCAGCTGATCGCGACCGGACCGTCGGGCGTGAGAACCGCTTCGCTGGCGTCGGCGGTCACGACGACGTTCGGCCAGACCACGGCGCGGGACAGCCGCACGCCGGCACGAACAACGGCGCCGCTGCCCACGACGACGCCTGGACCGACGTGCGCGCCAGCTTCGACGACGGCGCCCGCGGCGATGCGCACCGGCGCGGTGACGCCGGCTCCTTCCGCGACCAGGGCCCCGGGATCGATGCCCACCAGCGGACCGGGCGGCTGGCGCAGCAGGGTGGGCTCTTCAAGCAGCGCCAGATTTCCCGCCAGGTAACGCTCGGGCGTGGAGTGCTCGGCGAAATAGCCGGGCAGGCGCGCGGCGACAATGCGGGCCCCCGCCTCCAGGGCCGGGATATAGGCGTCGCGAATGACGTCGCAGGGGCGCGGCGCCAGGCGATCAAGCAGCACCGGGTCGACGACGTGGACACCGGTGAACATGCGCGCCGTGACGCTGCCCTGCGGCGGAATGGGCGACCGGCTGCCCAGGATCTCGACGACGCGACCGGTGGAATCGACGGCGATGGCCCCCCAGCGGCGGGGATCGGGATCGTCGCGCAGGAGCATGGTGGCCACGCCGCGTCCGGCGTCGTGGGCGGCGAACAGCGCGGGGAGATCCAGATCCGCCACCACCTTGGCGTTCATCACCAGCACCGGCCCCGGCCCGAACAGCGGCCGCGCCTTGGCGATGCCACCGCCGGTTCCCAGCAGATCGCGCTCGACCGAATAGCGCAGGCACACGCCGAAGACGCGACCGTCGCCCAGCGCCTCCTGGATGCGATCGCCGTGGTGAAACACGTTCACGACGGCGCTGGCCAGCCCGGCCCGCGCGCAGGCGTCCAGACCGAAGGCGATGGCCGGATACCCACAAATGGGAACCAACGGCTTTGGCAGCGTGAGCCCCAGGGCACCGAGGCGCGTCGAACGGCCGGCGGCCAGCAGCATGACGTTCATCAGGGTTACATGCTATGTGAGTGGGCCATGAAGATCTGCGTAATTGGGACGGGTTATGTCGGATTGGTGGCGGGCGCCGGGTTTTCCGACATGGGAAACGACGTCGTCTGCTGTGACATCGACCGGGAGAAGATCGACGGCCTCAAGGTCGGTCAGATTCCGATCTACGAGCCGGGCTTGGACAAGCTGGTGGCCCGCAATTCTTCGGAGGGGCGGCTGACGTTCACCACCGACATCGCCAGCGGCGTGGCCGGCGCGGAGGTGATCTTGCTGGCGGTGGGCACACCGCCCGGCCCCGACGGATCGGCCGATCTGTCGTACATCTTCAAGGCCGCCGAGACGGTGGGCAGCGCGCTGACCGACTGGGCCGTCATCGTGACCAAATCGACGGTGCCGGTGGGGACCGGCGACAAGATCGAAGCGCTGATGAAAAAGCGCACCAAGCACGAGTTCGCGGTGGCGTCGAACCCGGAGTTCCTGAAGGAAGGCG
>DATLVT010000189.1:0-10140 GCA_035577105.1 Polyangia bacterium | reverse complement strand
GCGTGGGCGTGAGGCGCGCCGGACGGAAGGGGATCTTCGAGTCCACGGCGGTGATCGAACAGGTGAACGATTCGTCCTTGTCGACGGCGTTGTTGGAATCGGGGATGTGACCGTGAATCGCGGCGTGGGCGTGGGCAACGTCTTCGGTCTGGAGGGGCCGCTGGCGCTGAGCACCGACCGCGAATACCTGATCGTCAAGGCCCACTACGAGATTCACGGTCACATCCCCGATTCCAACAACGCCGTCGACAAGGACGAATCGTTCACCTGTTCGATCACCGCCGTGGACTCGAAGATCCCCTTCCGTCCGGCGCGCCTCACGCCCACGCCCATCGTCCAGGGGCCACAGACGGCGACGGTGGTAGGACCGAAGAAGGACGATCCCGGCAAGGACGAGATCTGGACCGACGACCTGGGCCGCGTGCTGGTCAAGTTCCACTGGGAGCGCCGGGGCGCGCTGAAGCCGCAGGACAAGGAGCGCGACGACGAAGACAAGGACAACGAGCTGGCGCCCTGCTGGTTGCGCGTGGCGCAGCTATGGGCCGGCGCCGGCTGGGGCACGGTGTTCATCCCTCGCATCGGGCAGGAGGTGATGGTCGAATTCCTGGAGGGCGATCCGGATCGGCCCATCGTCACCGGTCGGCTTTACAACGGCGACAACAAGCCGGCGTACCTGGGCGAGAACAAGGCCACCCAGAGCGGCATTCGCACCCGCAGCTCGCCCGAGGGGGGCCCCAAGAACTTCAACGAGATTCGTTTCGAGGACAAGAAGGGTTCGGAAGAGCTGTACATCCAGGCCGAGAAAGATCACAAGAGCCACGTCAAACACAACCGCAGCGCCGACGTGGGGGCCAGCGACAGCATCAGCGTGGGCGGCGATCGCTCGGTCAGCGTCAACGGCAATCTATCGGTGACCGTGAAAGGTGGCGGCAAGAGCGAGCACCACAGCGACCACAACGTCACCGGGAAATACAACCTGTACGCCAGCGACACCATCGACATCGGGGCCCTGAATCAGATCACGCTGACCGTCCAGGGCACGTACATCAAGATCACCAAGGACACCATCACCCTGCATGCCGACGGCGGGGGCGAGGTGATCGTCACGGCGGACGTCGAGGCGCACTCGAAGGGCGAGAGCTCGCTGCACCTGGACGGCAACGCCAAGCTGACCGGCAAGGCCAACGCCACGGTCACCGGCCAGACGCTGCTGGCCCACGGCACCGACAGCGCCCGCATCGAAGGTAAGGCCATGACCGCGCACGCCGACGAGGCGGGGACCGTGCAAGCCAAGACCCTGACCGTCCACGGCGACACCAGCACCGCCGTCGAGGGCGGCGGCGCCAAGATGAACCTGACCGACAATGGCATCGACGCCCATGGGACCGAGATCAAGCTGAACGGCTGATCACCGGGCGCGGCGCGGGCCGACGGGGAGCCGCGGGCGCGCGGGCGGCCCGCTCACACGAACTGCAGTTTTTGCCGCCAGCCGAGCTCCAGCGGGCAGTGGAACGTCCGCTCGGTGTTCTCCCACATGATGGGAACGACGAAGCTGTCCGGCGCGTCGTCCTGCCACTGGCGAACGAGGAACTCCGCCCAGCCGTGGATCTGATCGGGGGTGCGCTGTTCCATCAGCGACAGGTCCTTGATCTGCGTGTGGCCGTCGATGTCGACGATGTCCAGCAACATCGGCGCCAGCAGCCCCAGCGGATCGTTGAAGACCCGGATGCGCTGCTTGGCGGTGTTGGGAAAATTCGCCACCTCCGAGGCGTGGCGGCCCGGCTTGGTCTGTCCCGGCGAAAAGCGCACGAACAAAAGCCGACAGCCGTGGAACGAGATCAGCTGCGCGCCAAAGGCGCTCTTGTAATCGCGAACCATCGACGCGCTGGTCATGTTGCAGGCGCGAAAGTGCAGGATGACGCGCTTCTTGCGCAGCTTGACCAGCTTGTCGGCCAGGCGCACGGCGACGGCGGTGGGGAAGGTCAAGCTCTGGCCCCCCGGGCCCGGCGGCAGGTTGAGCTTGAGCTTCGGATCGATCGGGCCCTGCTCGGCTTGATCGGCCAGGGATGACAGCAGGGACATCACCGGGCCGGTGCTGTTGAAGCTGACCTCCTTGGAGATCGGCATCAGCAGCCCTTCGGCCGGGTTGCCGTGGTTGACGACGATCTGTTGCTGCGACGATGCCGCCAGCAGCGAATCGATCAACGCCTCCAGCGTCGCATAGTGCCCGATGCCTGCCACGGCCATCTGGCCCGGCCCGACAGTCTCCAGGCCGCACTTGTTGTAATACTCGTCGACGATGTTGGCGCCGCGGCCGACAGGGCCCAGCAGGGCGTCCGCCTTGCCAACCACCTGCGTCGGTTGCGGCCTGGGCTGGGGCAGCGGCTGCGGCGAGGGGCGATCGCGGCCGGGCGTCTCTCGCGGCGACGCCAGCGGCACGGCGTCGCTTGGTCGTCGCGCTTCTTCCGGCAACAAGCTGCCCAGCGGCGGCGGCAAGGTGAAGGCCGCCCCGACGGCAATCCCCGCCGCCGACCGCATCCGCGACGCACCCACAGGCCCCGGCCGATGCCCATCACTCATGACCACGTCACGCTAACGTTCGGCAGATCTTTTTTCAATCGGGGCGCGCCCGCGGCTCTCCTGATTCGTCACATCTCGCGTGAGTTGACGTGGACCTTGGCGCGTCCGCCTCCTCCGCGTGGGCGGGCCCTGTCGCTGCAGGAAACCTTCCCCATCGGGCCGGTCCGCCGGGGCCGCGTTCGAGATTCTAGAGATCGCGAACTGTGTATCAGAAGCGCAGAGGGACAACGGCCCCGACGAACCGTCCCGCTGTGGCCCCTTCCTTCCGCGCCACCCCCCACGCTACGTCGGCTCGCTTGGGGCCAGCGTTGCAGACTATCGAGTGAATCCTGGAGAGACAAAAGTCGCTCACAGATCCGTCATCGTCAGCGTTCGTAGCGGAATGGATGCAGGCCCCTGGGCGCGAGGAGGGTGGGGCTGAGTCTCGGCGGGGTGTCCTGAAGCGCTCCTGCCCCGTAGGGTCCTCCCGAAGGGGCAGGTTGCCAGCGGAAGGTTCAAGCGGCCCCCGTGCGGCCGCTGGATCAGTCGCAAGGTGCTGCGACGCCCGCCGACCAAGCACGCCGCTTTTCCCGTTCACCTGACCGCGGCCGCGTGAGGGCCGCGTCCCCGCCGAGGCTCTGCCCCACCGTCCCCGCCCTCGCCGGAAGAAGTGGAGCGGCTTCACCCGGGAGATGTGACGAATCTTGAGCGCCCGCCCTCTAGGGCTGCGCCCCCAGCAGGTCGATGTACTGCTGCAGGATCACGATGTCGTCGATCAGGTCGTCGTCGGCCCAGCCGGCGATGCGGGCCTTGAACTTGGGCTGGAAGGCGGTCAGCAGCGCGCGCGCTCCGCTGGGATCGGTGGCGGCGCGCGCGGTGGCGTCGCGCAGGGCCACAAAAAGGCCCAGGATGATGGTGTTCTTCTCGACGTCGCGCGTGTCATAGAAGCCGTCGGCGGCGCTGCCGGCGTCGCCGACCTCATAGGCGATGGCCGCGTCCTGGGTCTGCACCGTCGCCGAGCCAGGCTGGCGATAGCGCAGGTGCAGGTTGGCCACGTCGCAGTGACCCGTGGTGGGATGCGCGGGCGTCGGCGCCAGCTCGGCCATGATCGCCGAGCCGCCGCCCCGGCGGCCGCCGCTAGCGTCGGGCATGGTGCTGGTGCGCGAGACCAGGAAGACGCTGGGGATGCGCACCTGGCCGCCGCCGACGCCGGCGCGCCACAGGTTGGTGCCATAGACCTGCTTGATCTTGTAACTGGGCAGCTCGTCGATGCTCAGCTCCAGGTCGTAGGCGATGGGCGCCACGAAGAAGGCCAGCTCCGTCGAGAACACCTCCTGCACGGCGGCCGGCTTCTCGGCGAAGTAAAAGTTGCCGCCGCCCTGTTCGGACAGGCTGCGCAGCAGACCGGCGTCGACGTCGGACCCGAGGCCGATGGTGGTGAGGCCGATGTACTTGTCGTTGTACCCGGCCGACATGGTCTTGATCTGCTCCGGATTGGTGTTGCCGGCGGTGGGCAGGCCGTCGGTGAGGAAGATCACCCGGCGCTGCTGGGTCTCGTCGCCGACGGACAGGGCCGCCTTGTAACCCGCCTCCAGGCCGCCATAGATGTTGGTGCCCCCTTGCGGCCGGATGCCGTCGACGATGGCGCCGACGGCGGTCCGGTTGGCGCCGATGCGGGTCGGCCCGAACAGCGACTGCACGTCGGTGTCGAAGGCGATCAGCGTGAAGGTGTCGTCCTCGCCCAGCTGTTCGATCAGCAGGTGCAGGCCCTGCTTGGCATAGTCCATCTTGCCGGCGTCGGCCATCGATCCGGAGCGATCCAGCACCACCACCAGATCCAGCGGCGGCTTCGCCACGGTGGCCGGATCAATCGGCGAGTTCATCCCCAGCTGCAGCAGCGTCCACTGGCCGCCGTGAACCATGTCCGGCGAGACCGACAGCATCCCGTGCAGGCAGAACGTCTGCCCGCAGGTGGGGATCGGCAGCGACGTGTAGTGCTCGGCGAAGAAGCCGGCGGCGTCCAGGCTGTTCGGCGAGGGGATTCGCCGCTCGTTCAAGGCGCGCCGGAAGGCGCCAAAGTCCTGACCGCCCCCGGTGGCGACGTTGCCAAAGCTGCCGCCGTTGACCGGCGCCCCGGACGCTCCGCCGTTGCCGCTCATCGTCGACGACGGATTGTTCGATCCGGCGGGGCCACCGCCACCCGGTGGCGAGTAGGGGCCGCTGCTGCCGCTGTATGAACTGCTGCCACATCCGGCCAGAAGACCGAACGCCGTCCCGAACACCCAGACAGACATCGAAGCTAATTTTTTCATGGCGCCTCCGCGCCTCCCCACAAAGCAACGACGGGGCCAAGGACAAGGCCGCCGGTCGAGCAGGCAACCTCTCGCAAACACACGCGCCGCGCCGCTGGCCGCCGGGCCGCCGACCTGGACAAGGACAGCCCTGTCGCGATCCCGTCGCCGCGTCTCTCGCCTACCGGCGCAGGTCGAGCGTGAGCGGGAAATCGCGTGAGGGGCGCTCTTCGCGGACCGGGACGACTCCCGTCGGCATTCCGGGACCCGGGGTGTGACCGATCTTGAAGAAGCGGGCGGCGCGCCGGCTCTCCGCCTCCAGGGCGTTGCGCGGCAGCTGATCAAACGACCGGCCGCCGGGATGCGAGACGTGATAGGTGCAGCCGCCGATCGAGCGCTGGTTCCAGGTGTCGATGATGTCGAACGTCAGCGGGGCGTGCACGCCGATGCGCGGGTGCAGGGCGTTGGGCGGCTGCCAGGCGCGAAACCGCACGCCGGCGATCAGGTGTCCGCTGGTGCCGGTGGGGTGCAGCGGCACGCGCCGCCCGTTGCAGGTGACGACAAAGCGATCGTCGGTGAACCCGCGCACCGCTACCTGCAGCCGCTCGACCGACGAATCGACGAAGCGCACCGTCCCGCCCGCCGTCCCTTCTTCACCCAGCACCATCCACGGTTCGATGGCCTGGCGCAGCTCCAGCACCATGCCGCGGGTGGCGATCGCTCCGCAGGCCGGGAAACGAAACTCGTGGTGGGCGGCGAACCAGTCCGGTGAGAAGGCGAACCCGGCCTGGCGCAGATCGTCGATCACCTCGCCGAAGTCCTGCTCGACGAAGAACGGCAGCATGAAACGATCGTGCAGGGCCGTCCCCCAGCGGATGGGCCGTTCGCGGTAGGGCTTGGTCCAGAACATCGCCGTCAGTCCGCGCAGCACCAGCTGCTGGGCCAGGCTCATCCGCTCGTGGGGCGGCATCTCGAAGGCGCGCAGCTCCAGCAGGCCCTGGCGACCGGCGGCGCTGTCGGGGTTGAACATCTTGTCGATGCACAGCTCGGCGCGATGGGTGTTGCCGGTGACGTCGACCAGCAGGTTGCGGAAGATGCGATCGACCAACCCGGGCGGCGTCGGCGCGCCGGCGCTGCGTTCGTCGATCTGCCGAAAGGCGATCTCCAGCTCGTCGACGCTCTCCTGGCGGGCCTCGTCGATGCGGGGCGCCTGGCTGGTGGGGCCGACGAACATCCCCGAGAACATGTACGACAGCGACGGGTGGTTCAGAAAATAGCCGATGAAGCTGCGCAGCAGATCGGGGCGCCGCAGAAATGGGCTGTCGGCGGCCGTCGGTCCACCCAGGACCATGTGGTTGCCGCCGCCGGTCCCGCTGTGGCGTCCGTCCAGCATGAATTTCTCGGTGCCCAGGCGCGCCAGCCGCGCCTCCTCGTACAGCGTGTTGGTGTTGGACAGCAGCTGCGACCAGGACAGGGCCGGGTGAATGTTCACCTCGATGACGCCCGGATCGGGCGTCACGGCGAAATTGCCCAGGCGCGGATCGCGCGGCGGCGGATAGCCTTCGATGATCACCGGCAGGTTCAGGTGGGCGGCCGCCTGCTCGATGGCGCCCACCAGGTGGACGTACGCCTCCAGCGTCTCCAGCGGCGGCATGAAGACGTGCATCTTCCCGTCGCGCGGCTCCACGCACAGCGCCGTGCGAATGATGGCGCTGCCCGACGTTCCGCGCGCGGGCGGGCGATCGGCGGCGCCCACGCTCTCGGTCCGGTCGGGCGGACGATGGGCGCCGCCCACGCCGTTGATGGTCGCGCGCTGGCCAGGATGCGGCGGCTGCTGGCTCATCGCCAGGCGAACGAAACCGGGCGGCGCCGTGCGGGGCAGCGGCGGCAACGGAGCGAACGGATCGATCTCGTGAAAAACCGGGCGCTGCTCCGGCGCCACCCAGGGCAGTGAATCGAGCGGCAGGCGCAGCCCCAGCGGCGAATCGCCGGGCACCAGGTACAGGCGGTCGCTGCGCAGAAACCAGGATCCGGTCCGCCAGGTGACGACGCTGTCCTCCGCGCTCGCGCCCGTCGCTGCGGCCGTCACCGTCGCGCCAAGCGGCAGGACGTACCCGACCACCGCGTCCAGACCTTGCTCGAAGACCTGGGCCAGGCGCGCCCGCTCCAGCTCGTCGTCCAGGCGGGCATCGTAAGGGTCGACGTTCTTCGGCAGGCGGCGTTCGCGCCACAGGTAATAGAAGACGTCTTCATAGGCGGCCATGGCCCGCGCCGCGTCGACGCCCAGGTTGTGGGCAATGGCGGCGATCAGCGCGCGCGATGCGCCCGGCTGGGGCGACGGGGTGTCGTTGCCGGCGACCAGGTCGGGGTGATGCCACAGGGGCTGGCCGTCCTTGCGGAAGAAACAGCTCATCGCCCAGCGCGGCAGCGGCTCGCCCGGGTACCATTTGCCTTGCCCGAAATGCAGCAGGCTGCCGGGGGCGAACCGCTTCTGCAGGCGGCGCAGAAGTTCGTCGGACAGCTTTTTCTTGGCCGGCCCCACCGCGGCGGTGTTCCACTCCGGCCCCTCCGGATCGTCGATGGAGACGAAGGTCGGCTCGCCGCCCATGGACAGTCGCACGTCGCCCGCCTCCAGCGCGCGATCGATCTGCTGTCCCAGCGTGTCGATGGCCGCCCACTGCTCCTCGGTGTAAGGCTTGGTGACGCGCGGCTGCTCCTGCAGCCGGTCGACGCGCATCTCGAAGGCGAAAGCTTCCTTCAGCTGGTCGTCTTCGGTGCGCTTGCTCCAGCTGAACCCGCCGCTGACCGGCGCCGCGCTGGCCGGGTCGGCGGTGCAGGCCAGCGGGATGTGCCCTTCCCCGCACATGAGGCCGCTGGTGGGATCAAATCCGATCCATCCCGCGCCGGGGAGAAACACCTCTGTCCAGGCGTGCAGATCGGTGACGTCCTGGCTGACCCCCGCCGGTCCGTCCAGCGGTTTGACGTCGGCCACCAGCTGGATCGAATAGCCGGAGACAAAGCGCGCCGCGAACCCCAGCTGCCGCAGCAGCTGCACCAGCAGCCAGGCGAAATCCCGGCACGAGCCGTGACCGCGGGTCAGCGTCTCTTCCGGCGAGAACACCCCCGGTTCCATGCGCACGTCGTAACGCAGCAGGCGCTGCACCTGCTGGTTGATGTCCACCAGCACGTCGATGGTCCGTCGCCCGGGCCGGCAAAAACGGTCCTCCACCGTGCTGCGCAGGGCACCCAGGTGGGGACCGAAAGGCGCCACCAGCAGATAGGGCGCCAGCTCGATCTGCTGCCCTTGGTCATAGGAGATCGGATAGTGCTCGGCGCGTTCCTCGATGAAAAAGTCGAAGGGGTTGATGGCCGTCAGCTCGGCGATCAGATCGACGTCGATGGTCAGCGTGTCGGCCTCCTGCGGGAAGACCACCCGGGCCTGATAGTTGCCGAAGGGATCCTGCTGCCAGTTGAGGAACTGCTTCAGCGGCTCGACCTTCAACGAATAGGCGCGGATCGTGGTGCGGCAGTGGGGGGCGGGACGCAGGCGCACCACGTGCGGCTCCAGACGCACCGGCCGGTCATAGGCGTACTTCGTTTTGTGGTGCAGGGAAACGGTGATGGACATGGGTCAGGTCCGCGCGGAAAGACGCACGAAGCTTGCGCAGTCTAGTCCCGCTTCTGTTGCCGCGAGATTTCGCATCGGCAGATTTCCCGTAACACCCCGGGGGCAAAAGCGCCAGGGGGCGGGCTGTCGGCAGCCGGGGACGGGCGAAGGCCCGCCTGTTTCCCGCGGTTTCAGATCTTCGGCGGCGGCCATGCGTCTTGTCTGACGGAAGACAAATATCGGAACCCTCGACGCCAGGGCGTGTCCTAGTGTCGTCGCCCGAGGGATGTGTTCCACTGGGGGAAACATGCGGATGATCAGATCGTTTGGGCGGGTTGTGCTGGGATCTGCTTCATTGCTCGTGGCCATCGGTGCCGGCCAGCGCGGGGCGACCGCGGCGCCTCTTCGCGCGGCGGAGGTGCCAGCGCCGCTGCGCCCCTGGGTCCCCTGGGTGCTGCGTGGTCACGAAGCCCAGCGCTGTCCGATCGGGGGCCAGGCAGGGGAAGACAGCCAGCCGTCGTGTGCCTGGGCGGGCCGGTTGACGCTGACGCTGGACGGAAGAGGGGGACGGTTCCAGCAAGAGTGGCAGGTGCTGGCCGAGACGTTCGTGCCGCTGCCGGGCGACGGCGAGCACTGGCCGCTGGACGTCAAGGACAACAACAAGCCGATCGCCGTCCTGGAGCATGACGGCGTGCTGTCGGTGGATCTGCAGCCGGGACGGCACGCGCTGGCCGGCGCCTTTCAGTGGCCCAGTCTGCCTGAATCGCTGCCGGTGCCCAGCGACACCGGAATCGTCGCGGTGTCGGTGAACGGGCGCCGCATCGATTTTCCCAGGCGCGGCGAGGACGGGGACGTGTTTCTGCAGAAGGCGGCCGCCCCCGCCGAGACCGACAGCTTGCAGATCGCCGTTCACCGCAAGCTGACCGACGACGTGCCCCTGCTGCTGACGACGCGCCTCTCGCTGGAGGTGGCCGGAAAGGCGCGCGAGGTCACGCTGGGGAAGAGCCTGCCCGCCGGTTTTGTGGCGCACGCGCTGGACAGTGAGCTGCCCGCCCGCATCGAACCCGACGGGCGGCTGCGCGTGCAGGTCCGACCGGGGAGCTGGACGCTGACGCTGGAGGCACGCAGCGCAGCCGGCGCGGGCAAGCCGCCGTCGGCGCTGACCCGTCCGGTGCCCGATGGGCCCTGGAAGGAAGGCGAGGAGGTCTGGGTGTTCGAGGCGGCGCCCACCCTGCGGGTGGTCACGGTCGAAGGTGTGGGGGCGGTCGATCCGCAGCAGACCTCGCTGCCCGACGAATGGAAGAAGCTGCCCGCCTACGTCATGCCGCCCGGAGCGACGCTGACGCTGGTCGAGCGCCGTCGCGGCGATGCCGATCCGCCGCCCGATCAGCTGACGCTGGTGCGGCAGCTGTGGCTGGATTTCGACGGCGGTGGATTCACAACCCAGGACACCATCAGCGGCGTCTTCCGGCGCAGCTGGCGCCTGGGGATGGGGCCGTCTGAAAAATTGGGCCGCGTCGTCGTGGGCGGTGTGGATCAGTTCATCACCCGCTTGCCGGGAGGCGCCGGCGGTGGCGGCGACGGCTTCGAGATTCGGCAGGGGCGCGCCAACATCGTCGCCGAGAGCCGGATCGAACAGGCGCCGCGCGATTTCTCGGTGGTGGGGTGGGATCATGATTTCCA
>DATLVT010000188.1:0-6542 GCA_035577105.1 Polyangia bacterium | reverse complement strand
CCTGACGTTCGGAGCCCATGTAGGACGGCGGCGCCGCGCCCCCGGTGTCGCTGGCGGCGCCCGGCGCCGTGCTGGTGTTGGCCAGGGGGGGCGGGGTCAGCCCTGACATCCCGCGCGCGCTGGCGATCTCGCGTCCGCGCTTGGTCTTGATCTTGAGATTGCGCCCGTTCTTGCCCGGGCGAACGACGGCCGTGGTCTCCCGGGACGGTTCGACCTTGGGGACGATCACCGGCTCCACCGGCGCCGCCGGGGGCTCCTTCGCCTGCTGGGCCAGCTTGTCGGCCAGCTGGGCAAAGCTGTTGTCGGCAACGGGTGGCGCCGCTGGTTTGGTCCCTTCCGCGGTCGTCGGCGCCTTCTTGAACAGGGAGAAGGTCACCAGGACGACGATGACTGCCACGATCCCCAGCGACGCCAGGATGAACTTGGCGTTGCGATGACGGGGTTGGGTGGTGACGGCGGGAACCGTCGACGGCTGCCAGCTGGGCGCCGAATGAACCACGTCGGTCCCCGCGCCCGCCGGCACGCCCAGGGGCAAGTCCGAGGCGGGCGGTTCCTGCCAGGGCTGTTCGCCATTCAGGGCCGGGGCCGCCGCGGGCGGCTGAGCCGACGGGGCCGCCCCTTCGCTCCCGGTGTGAGCGGCTATGCCGTTCCCGGTCTTCCGGATGCGAAATCCCGCCGCACCCGAGGGGGCCGGCGCTTCTCCCGCTGCCGCCAGCGGCGCCTCGCCCGCCCCCGGGCCGTGTCCATGCTGGGCCCCGGACGGCGCCGGCAACGAATGTGACGTGCGGCGCGGCGACTGCGGCGCCGCCGCCAGCGGATGGGCGCCGGTCGTCGCCCGTCCGGGTATCGCGTGGGGTCCGCTGTGGATCGGCACACCCGGCACCGGCGGTACTGCCGGCCGTCGGCGCGCCTGCAGCTCCTGCGCGATGGCCGTGACCTGTTCGGGCGGCTTCCAGCCGTCCATCGTCTCGTTCCATACGTGGACGTCAGCGCCGTTGGGAAGGACTGCCAGCTTGTCCAGCAACCCTTTGCGAGAGTACGGCCCCGTCCGGTTCCCGGAGAGCGCCATGTACCACTGAACTTCTTCGCGGGCGGGTGGCGGCGGTGGGGGGACGGTGCCGTGGGCGTGGCCGGTCCCCGTCTGCCGCGGTTGCTGCCGGATGAATGGCTCGTCCGCGGTGGGCATCGGCGCCATGACCGTGCGGTCCTTAGGTACTTGCGAAGCCGGCGGCGCATCCCCGGTCGCCACGCCCGCCTCGCGGACCGTTATGACGTTCTGACAGGACTTACAGCGGACCTTGAGAATTTTCCCGCGAACCTTTTCGTCCGCGATGGAATATCTCGTTTGACAGCGATCGCAGACGAATTTCATTCCGGGGACTGGCCTTGCATCTCGCGGGATGGAAAGAAATCGGGCTCCACCCGAATCCAAACAGGTCGATGATTCAAGTCGGCGCTTCTATATAGTTTCTATAGGTCTAGCAGCGGTTCTCCACGCCCAACGCCTCCGAAACGGCTGGAGAACACTATCATTTTAGTACGCTGAATACCATCGCCGCGACCCCGAAAAGGAGGATGGCGGCCACCCAGATCCAGCCTCGGTGGCGAGGCGCCGTCATGACCGCGGAGTCGTCCATGGGGATGTCATCCACATGCACCCCGCTTCCGGGAACCGCGCTCATGGGCATCTGCGGCGACGGCCGGGTGGCGGGCGCCGTCATCCCTCCGCCTCCGCCTCCGCCCCCGCCCCCGCTTCCAGCCCCCCGGACCGGCACCGAGGTTGCGGTGGCCGCCGTGAGCTGCGCCGCCGGTGCCGCCTCCAGGCGCATGGCCAGGGGCGCTCGCCGATCGAAGTTCAGCTC
Organism: Polyangia bacterium; assembly: GCA_035577105.1. Lineage (GTDB taxonomy): Bacteria > Myxococcota_A > Polyangia > Fen-1088 > Fen-1088 > DATKEU01. The sequence continues at coordinate 4,680 of DATLVT010000188.1, read as the reverse complement.
CTGACCGTCTTCCTCGGCGGGGACCACGTTGCGGGCGCTGCTCGACTCCGGATCGATGGGCTTGACGATCCCGTCGCGCGCCGCCGCCGATTCGGCGGGAAAGATCTCTCTCAGGTAAAGGGCCATGCGCCGGTTCCCGGTGCGCAAGCCGGCCTCGTCCAGGAACTCCTCCAGCTCGTGGCGCATGTGCTCGGCCGACTGATAGCGATCCTCCGGGCGCCGCTCCAGCGCCTTCATCACGATCAGCTCCAGGGCCGGTGGGTAATCCCGCTTGACCACGGTGGGAGGCGGAATGGTCTCTTCCAGGATGCGACGCATGACCTCGTCCGGCGAGCCGCGCCACAGGCGCTGACCCACGGTGATCTCATAGAGGATGATCCCCAGCGAAAAAATGTCCGACCGAAAGTCGGCCCCGTCTCCGCGCACCTGTTCGGGCGACATGTACGACGGCTTGCCGGGACGCATGCCGGACTCCTCGCGGATCTGGTCCTGGATGCGCGCGATGCCAAAGTCGACAATCTTGGTCTGACCTTCATAGCTGACCAGAACGTTCGACGGCGAGACGTCGCGGTGAACGATGGGCAACAGCTTGCCGTCGGTGTCGCGGTGGCCGTGCGCGAAGGCCAGCCCGGCGGCGGTCTGGCTGACGATGTGGATGGCGTGGCCCAGCGGAAGGAAGTTCTGGGCGGCGATCCCGCGCAAGATGATGTCGGTCACGGTTTCGCCGTGGATGTATTCCATGGCGATGTACTTCATGCCGTCGTCCTCGGCGACGTCGTACACGTGCACGATGCTGGGATGGTTCAGCTTCGCGGCCAGGCGCGCTTCGTCCAGGAACATGCTGACCACCCGCGGGTTCTGCGCATAGCGGGGCTGCAACAACTTGACGACGACGTTCTTCTCGAACCCACCCACGGACTCCTGGCGAGCGATGTAAAGCTCTGCCATTCCCCCGGATGCCAGGTGGCTGAGGATCGTGTAGCGCCCGACCCTTCGGCCGACCATCTCTGGCGGGCTACTCATTGGCGGCGCATCCTAGCATGCGTCTCGGTCCAGCCATGCAAGCGTTACAGCGCGGCCTGGTGAGGCGGTCAGCGGTTCTGTCGGTTGACCGTGGCAGATCGGGCGAGTAGGAATGGACGCGCCCTGGATGCGCCCTGACCTCCCCCACGACGTCTCCGTGAACGGACACCTGGTCGACGGCGTCATCCGCTACATCACGGCTGCCACGGCGCTTTGTTTCGTCGTCATGGCCACAATACTGCTGGCCGCGTCGCTGTTTCACCGCGAAGGACGGCGCCAGGCGGCCCATACCCACGGAACCCGCCCCGGTGATTATCTGCTGGTCGTGCTGGTGGCGGGCGCCGTCTTTTTCGGAATCGACGTGGTAACGCTGGTCCGCTCCGGCTCGGATCTCCGGAATCATTTCTGGCGTTTTCCGGAAGGTGATCAGCGGGCCGTCCGCGTGGAGGTGACCGCCCAGCAGTGGGCCTGGAACTTTCGCTATGCCGGCCCCGACGGTCACTTCAACACGCCCGACGACATCGTCACCCTCAACGATCTGCGCGTCCCCGTCGATCGCCCCGTCTATCTCAAGTTTCACTCGAAGGACGTCGTGCATTCCTTCTATCTGCCCAACTTTCGCACCAAGGTCGACGTGGTTCCGGGCAGCGAGACGCGGCTGTGGTTCGAGGCCCGCGAGCCGGGCCTGTTCGAGATCGGCTGCGCCCAGCATTGCGGCGTGAACCATTACAAGATGCGCGCCGAGCTGCGCGTCGCTGCCGCTGATGACTTTGACCGCTGGTCGCGCGCCGCCGCCGTCGATTCGACGCTGCGTTACGATCCGGCCGACGTCGCCGCGCACGACGGCTGGGAGTGGGGTCAATGACCGCCAGCGCGCCGGCGACCGCTCCCGCATCGCCGGACGCGGCGGACATGGCGGATGCCGAGATCCATCCGGCGCCGACCGGTCTGGTGCGACGGCTGGTCTTCTCGCGCGATCACAAGACCATCGCCAAGCAGTTTCTCTTTCTGGGCCTGACCTTTCTGGCCGTGGGCGGGTTCATGGCCATGCTGATTCGCTGGCAGCTGGCCAGTCCGGGGCGGCCGGTGCCCGTGGTGGGCAAGGTGCTGTTCGGTCCTTCCGGCGGCGTCATCTCGCCGGCCGCCTATGCGGCGCTGTTCACCATGCACGGCACGATCATGATCTTCTTCGCCATCACGCCCATCTTGATCGGCGCGTTCGGGAATTTTTGCATCCCGCTGTTGATCGGCGCCCGCGACATGGCCTTTCCCACGCTGAACATGCTGTCGTTCTGGGCCATGTTCGCGTCGACGGCCACGCTGACGGCGTCCTTCTTCGTGCCGCTGGGGGCGGCGCAGGCGGGCTGGACTGGCTACCCCACCCTGTCCACCGCCATCGGCACGCCCGGACCGGGGCAGACGATGTGGATCGTGGCCATCTATCTGAACGGCGCCTCGTCGATCATGGGCGCGGTCAACTACATCACCACCATCGTTCGCATGCGCGCGCCCGGGATGGGGTACTTCCGCATGCCTCTGACGGTGTGGGGATTCTGGCTGACGGCGGTGCTGAACGCGCTGTTCGTGCCGGTGCTGGCCGCCGGCATGGTGCTGCTGTTTTTTGATCGCGTGCTGGGCACGACGTTCTTCATCGCCGGGTCGACCATCAAGGGCGGCGGCGATCCCATCCTGTACCAGCACCTGTTCTGGATCTTCGGCCACCCCGAGGTCTACATCTTGATCCTGCCCGCCTGGGGGATCGTGTCGGACCTGCTGGCCTTCTTCGCCCGGAAACCGGCCTACGGTTATCGCGTCACCGTCTGGTCGATGATCGCCATCACCGCCCTGTCGGCCGTGGTCTACGGTCACCACATGTTCGTCACCGGCATGAGCCCGATGCTGGGCGAGAGCTTCATGCTGCTGACCATGATCATCTCCGTGCCCGCCGTGCTGCTGTTCCTCAACTGGCTGGGGACCATCTGGCGGGGGGCGATGCGCACGCGCACGCCGATGCTCTTTTGCCTGGGGCTGGTGTTCACCTTCGGGCTGGGCGGGCTGACCGGCCTCTTTCTGGCCGACATCGTCAGCGACATCTACCTGCACGACACCTACTTCGTGGTCGGACATTTTCACCTGATCATGGCCGCCGCCGTGCTGCTGGCGACGTTCGCCGCCATCTATTACTGGTTCCCCAAGATGTTCGGCCGGATGATGAACGAACCGCTGGGCAAGCTGCATTTCTGGCTGACCATCGTGACGTTGAATCTGGTGTTCGGTGGCCAGTTGCTGATCGGCTATGCGGGGATGCAGCGCCGGCTGTACAACCCGTCGGTCTACGAGTTCCTGCGGCCGCTGCTGCCGTTGAACCGCGGGATCTCGCACGCGGCGTTCGTGCTGGGCGCGGCGCAGCTGATCTTCGTGGTGAATTTCTTCTGGAGCCTCTTCCGCGGGCCGGTGGCTGCCGCCAACCCCTGGCAGGTGGGGACGCTGGAGTGGACCACGTCGTCCCCGCCGCCCCATCACAACTTTGATCGCATCCCCGTCGTCCTGCACGGGCCGCACGAGCTGTCCCATCCGAGGACCGTCCAGCACCTGCACCGGGACTGGCTGGCCCAGGACGAACCTTTGCCCGCTGACGAAGCGAACCCGCCGGTGCCAGCGACCGGCCAGCCGGACGGCTCCCGATGATGGGGTCAGCGGCGGCGCGGCGGGCTGACGGCAACCTGCGCCTGGGGATGACGGTGTTTCTCGGCACGTGGGTGATGCTGTTCGCGGCGTTGTTCCTGGCCTATGCGGTGGTGCGCCTCCAGGCCGTCGCCTGGCCGCCGCCGTCCTTGCCGCGCCTGCCCCGCGCTCTGCCCGGCGTGGCAACCTTGCTGCTGGTGGCGTCCAGCCTGGCGCTGCGGGCGCGCCTTGCGTTGCCGCGCCGGCTGGCGATGGCGATGGCGCTGGGCGTTCTGTTTGTCGCCCTGCAGGCCAGCGTCTGGCGGACGGCGCTGACAGTCGGATTGACGCCCGGTTCGGGAACCTACGCGTCTGTGTTCTTTGCGCTGACCATCTTTCACGCCTTGCACGTCGCCTGTGGCCTGGTCCTCCTGATGGTGGTGGCGATCCGGGCGGGGACGGGGCGCATCGGGCCGCACAGCGGCGCGCTGTGGTTGGCCACGACGTTCTGGGACTTCGTGACGGTGGTCTGGATGGTCATCTACGGGGCGGTGTTTTGGCTGTGACGTTGATTCGGCCTGGAGGACAACGACGGCTGGCGACGGCGACTGCTTTGGCGGCGATGTGGTTGCAGGGCTGCAAGAACGGCCAGCCCGAAATGCCGGCCACGGTCGTCGCGCCCGTCACCCTGGGCGGGCGGCAGGTCAGCGCCGCGCAGCTGAATCACGGCGGGCAGGTCTATACCCAGTACTGCCGCGCCTGCCACGGCGTGGCTGGTGACGGGCGCGGTCCCGCCGCCCTGGGTCTCCGCCCGCCGCCGCGCGATCTGCGCCTGGGCGTCTACAAGTTCGGGGCCGTCGCCGCCGGCCAGTTGCCCGGCGACGCCGATTTTCTCCGGATCATTCGCGGTGGCTTGCACGGCACGGCCATGCTGGCCTGGGACGTCCCTGTCGCCGAGCTGGACGACCTCATCCAGTACATGAAGTTGTTCGC
>DATLVT010000187.1:0-4810 GCA_035577105.1 Polyangia bacterium | reverse complement strand
CGCGGCGCGAAGGCTGCCCCGCCCACTTCCATGATGGCGTCGCCCCACTTCCTCGACGGTCTTGGGCATGGCGTGGCCAGGCTGCACGTCGTCATAGACAGACATGCCGCGCACCTTCATGGCCGACAAGATGCCGCGCATGCGCTCGGGTCCCAGCCGTCGCACCAGCGCGGCCACCAGGCGGGCCCGATGGGTCGGCTGGTAATCGGCGGGGGTCGATCCTCCTCCGTCGCGCGCCTTGTCTTCCCAGATCAACGCCTGCGACTCTGCCTCCTGGGCCAGGCGCGCGAACAGCTCACGCCGCTGCGCCGAAGGCTCGGCCTCCGCCAGCACGCGGTACAAGAAGGCTGACTCCTTCTCCTGTCCCCAGCTATCGACAGCGCCCATGTTGTCTACATTACATCCAATCTGGAACCCTCGAAGGGTTCCAGACCTCCGCGATGGAACGCTGGCGGCAAAGCCGCCTTCGTTCCGACGCGATCCAGGCTGGAACTGGATCTCATTCCTCGGTTCCGCGATCAACTTGAAACGTCGGCGATGCCTGGCGGAAACAAATCCGCAGCGTCACGGATTTGTTGATCGCATGGCTGCATTATTTTCCGCTGCGCGCGCAATCCGTGAGTAAGCTCTGCCTGCCGAACCAGCCAATGAGCGACGACGCCTCTCAAACCAGTTCATCTGACAACGCCAGCCTGGCGGGCGTGGCCGCGCAAATCTTGAGCGCCATCGGTCACGCCGACGGTGGGCCGGCGTCCAGACGCGCACCGGCCGCCGAAAGTTTTCTGCGCTGCACGCGCGATCAACTGCTGGGTTTTGCCAGGAGCCTGGGCCTGGCCGGCATCAGCAAGTTGTCGAAGGCCGAGCTTGCCACGCGCCTGCAGACGGCGTTTGCCGGGCTGGCGGCGAAGAGCGATGGCGTCACCAACGGCGGCCCCCACAACGTTGACGGCGCGGCCGGCGGCGTCCGCGGCGCGGCGACGGCGACGGCGGCGACGGATAGAAGCGCGAGCGACGGCGCCGAGCAGACTGGTTTCCCTCCCAAGTACGATCTCGGCCCCGACGCCGAGGAAGCGCAGATGCCCCGGCACATCCCCTGGGGGTACGGCCAGGACCGCGTGACCGCCATGGTGGTCGATCCCGATCGGCTGTTCGTCTACTGGGAGGTCACCGACGACGCCCTGGCGCGCGGCCGAAAAGAGCTGGGCAAGGGCGGCGCGGGCGCCTGGCTGAACCTGCGCGTCTACGACGTGACCGGACGTCTGTTCGACGGCACCAACGCTCACAGCTATTTTGATCACAAGGTCGAACGCGGCGATCGCCAGTGGTTCTTCGACATCAACAAGCCAACCTCCAGCGCGTGCGTCGAGGTCGGCCTGCGATCGACGGAGGGATTCTTCGTCAAGCTGGCCCGCTCGGGACGCGTGGAGTTCCCGCGCCGCGAACCGGTCGGCGGTGGCCACACCGAATGGCTGACCGTCACCAACGCCAGCGGACCGATGAATGGGCCGATGCCGGGCTCAGCGCCGGCGGCGCCCGCTCGGGCGGCGGGCTCGCCAGGCTGGGACGACGGCGCAGTACAGGCGGCGGCGCCGCGCGGCGCGGGCCCAGGGGACGGCGGCGGCGAACTGGAAGCCGTCTTGATTCGGGGCGCCGAGCACCAGACCGAGCGGCGCTGGGAATGGCGCGAAGGCGAAATGGGTGCCTGGCAGACCGAGCTGGCGGCGATCTCCTGGACGGAGCCGGTCATCCGCTCGACCTGGGAAGCGGGACCCTTCACCTATCCCGTGGAATCGCCGGTCTTCACGGAGGAGCGTCAGGTCAGCGGTGGGCAGCTGAGCTATCGCACCGAAAACGGGCGCGTGCACATCACCTATGGACCCTGGCAGGTCGTCATCCGGGGGTTGGGGGCGCGGGCCGAACGTCGCGTGCTGGCCACCTGGCAGGTGACGCACAGCTGGTCGACGTTGATCTCCAGCGAGAGCACACCGACACAGTGGAAGCAGCTGGCCCCCGGTTCCTCGGAATGGGTGGCCCTGGGCGGCAGCGAGCGCCAATGGATGATGGGCAGCGAGCTGCGCCTGGGCGGCGCGTCCGAGCTGTTCTTGCTGGGCGCCAGCGAGCTGCGCCTGCTGGGCGCCAGCGAGAAACAGTTCATCGGCGCCAGCGAATATCGATTCCGGGGCGCCAGTGAACGGATAGCCGCCGGCGCCAGCGAGTACCTGTATCGCGGCGCCAGCGAACGGCTGCTGGGCGGCGCCAGCGAACAGCTGACCCGCGGCGCTAGCGAACGGATCCTGGGCAGCAGCGAGCAACGGCTGGCCTATCCGGTCACTCCAGGCGGCGACAACGGGGAGCGGCGTTAGGGTCATGGCCACCGGGTATTTCTCGCTGGTCCTGCACGCCCACCTCCCCTTCGTCCGGCACCCGGAAGATCCGACGGTGATGGAGGAGCAGTGGCTGTACGAGGCCATCACCGGCACCTACCTGCCGCTGTTGCAGATGTTCGAGGGCCTGGTCGCCGATCACATTCCGTATAGGTGCACGGTGTCGCTGTCAGCGCCGCTGATGACGATGCTGACCGACGATCTGCTGAAAGAGCGTTACGCCCAGTCGATCGACAAGCTGATCGAGCTGGCCGAAAAGGAGATCGAGCGCACGCGCCCCGAGCCGCATTACCAGCGGCTGGCGCAGATGTACTTCGATCGCTTTCAGTCGCTGCGCCACACCTGGCGCTGCCACGACGGTGATCTGGTGCAGGCGTTCCGGCGGCTGCAAGAGGCCGGGCGCATCGAGGTGATCACCTCGACGGCCACGCACGCGTTCTTCCCGCTGATGGATCGCAACTGGGCCAACATCCGCGCCCAGGTTCACGTGGCCGCCGACCTTTACGAGAAGCACTTCGGCGCCCGTCCGCGCGGTATGTGGCTGGGCGAGTGCGGCTATGTCCCCGGCGTCGACGAGTTGCTGCGCGAGGCGGCCATTCGTTACTTCTTCGTCGACACGCACGGCATCCTGTTCGCCGATCGCAACCCGGTGTACGGCGCCTATGCGCCGCTTTATTGCCCCAGCGGCGTGGCCGCGTTCGGCCGCGACATCGAATCGTCCCAGCAGGTGTGGAGCGCCAAGGAAGGTTATCCGGGCGACAAGCAGTACCGCGATTTCTACCGGGACATCGGCTTTGATCTGCCGATGGACTACATCGGGCCGTACGTCCACCCGGAAGGTCACCGCGTCTACACCGGCATCAAGTACCACGCCATCACCCACGACAAGCTGCATGACAAGTGGGTCTACGATCCCGACGTCGCCGTTCGCCGCGCCGGCGAGCACGCCATGCACTTTCGCGTGAACCGGCAGAAGCAGGCGGAGCACCTGCGCGCCCACATGGACCGGCCGCCCATGATCGTCAGCCCGTACGACGCCGAGCTTTACGGCCACTGGTGGTACGAGGGACCGGTCTTTCTGGGATACCTCTTCCGCCAGCTGCACTTCAACCAGGACACGGTCGAGACCCTGACGCCCGGCGATTACCTGGACCGGTACCCGACCAACCAGGTGGCCACGCCCTGCGCGTCGTCATGGGGCGCCAAGGGGTACAACGATTACTGGCTGAACGAGACCAACGGCTGGACGTACCGCCACCTGCACGTGGCGGCCGAACGGATGGTCGAACTGGCGCGCCGCCACCCGGCCGCCGATCCGCTGACCACGCGGGCCTTGAATCAGGCCGCGCGCGAGCTGATGCTGGCCCAGAGCAGCGACTGGACCTTCATCATGAAGACCGGCACCACCGTCCCCTATGCCACACGCCGGATCAACGAGCACATCCTGCAGTTCACCCGCCTTTACGACGACGTCAAGGCCTCCAAGGTCAGCGAACCGTTCCTTTCCGATCTGGAGACGCGTGACAATCTGTTCCCGCACATGGACTACCGCATCTACGCCAGCTAGCCGCTTGAGGTTTGTGATTGGCATTGGACGCCGCTGAACGCGGCGGAGAGCGCCCGGCGGCTCCGCCCCTCAAGGTCTTGTTCGTCGCCTCGGAGTGCGCGCCGTTCGCCAAGACCGGGGGACTGGCCGACGTCGTGGGCGCGCTACCGCGGGCCCTGGCGGCGCTGGGGATCGACGTCCGGGTCATCATGCCCCTGTACGCCGGCATGCCCTGGAACGAGTTCGAGGTTCTCGACGGCGCGCTGGCGGTCCCCATGTGGTGGGGCACCGCCCACGCCCGCGTGCGCACCGGGCACCTGCCGGGGAGCCGCGTGCCGCTGTATTGCCTGGAGTATCACCGTTACTTTGATCGCCCGTATCTGTATGGGCCGCCCGCCGAAGGGTACCCGGACAACCTGGAACGGTTCACCTTCCTGTCGCGGGGCGCGCTGGAGACGTGCAAGGCGCTGGGCTGGATCCCCGACGTCATTCACGCCAACGACTGGCAGACGGCGCTGGTCCCGGTCTATCTGAACACCGTCGAATGGGCCCAGCCGCTGCACGGCACCGCCAGCATCTATTCAATTCACAACCTGGCCTACCAGGGCATCCTCGACGGCGGGGCCCTGTTCATCACCGGCCTCGGGCGCGAGCATTACAACCCGGGCGAGTTCGAACATTTCGGCGCCATGAACCTGACCAAGGCCGCCCTTTACCACAGCACGCTGATCAGCACCGTCAGCCCCACGTACGCCCGTGAGATCCAGACCGGCGACTATGGTTGCGGCCTGGACGGCGTGCTGTCGCAACGGGCGCATGACCTGCGCGGGATCCTGAACGGCATCGACGTCGACGAATGGAACCCGGCCACCGACAAACA
>DATLVT010000186.1:0-25413 GCA_035577105.1 Polyangia bacterium | reverse complement strand
GCTGGCGGTCGGCATCCTGGTCGACGACGCCACCGTCGAGATCGAGAACATTCACCGCAACATCGCCAAGAAGAAACCGCTGGTGGTGGCGATCCTGGACGGCGCCCGCGAGATCGCCGTCCCGGCGTTTGTCTCCACGTTGTGTATCTGCATCGTGTTCGTGCCGGTGGCGTTCATCGCCGGGTCGGCCCGGTCGCTGTTCGTGCCGCTGGCCATGGCGGTGGTCTTCGCCATGCTGACGTCGTACGTCCTGTCGCGCACGCTGGTACCGACGATGATCCGGTTCCTTCTGTCCGCCGAGGTCGAGGGCGACGGAGGCGGCCACGCCCGGCCCGGGCGTTTCACCGAGGCGTTCGATCGCTGGTTCGATCGCTTGCGCCAGCTGTACGGCGGCTGGCTGGCCTGGGCGCTCTCGCGCCGGCGCCTGGTGGTGGGGCTGTTCCTGAGTTTCGTGGCCCTGTCCTTTGGCCTCTTCCCGCTGCTGGGACGCGACTTCTTCCCCTCGGTCGACGCGGGGTTGATCAAGCTGCACGTGCGCGGCGCCCCCGGCACACGCATCGAGGAGACCGAACACCTCTTCGCCCAGATCGAAGCCAAGATCCGCTCCGTCGTTCCGGCCTCTGAGATCGAGACTCTGCTGGACAACATGGGCGTTCCGGCCAGCGGCATCAACCTGTCGCTGTCGGAGGGCGCCCTCATCTCACCGGCCGACGGACAGATCCTGATCGCGCTGAAGCCGCACCACGCTCCGACGGAGATCTACGTCCGCAACATCCGACGCCTGCTGCGCGCCACCTTTCCTGACACGACGTTCTTCTTCCTGGCGCCTGACATCTCGACGCAGGTGCTGAACTTTGGTCTGCCGGCGCCCGTCGATCTGCAGGTCTCGGGCGGCGTGGGCAACGAAGAGCTGACCTATGGCATCGCTGAAAAACTGGCGGCGCGGCTGGGCCGCGTGCCGGGCGTCGCCGACGTCCACATGGCCCAGGTGCGGCGCGTGCCGCAGCTGCGCGTCGACGTCAACCGCACCATGGCCGCCGAGGCCGGGCTGACCCAGCGGGACGTGGCCAACGACCTGATGGTGTCGCTGTCGTCCAGCTCCATGGTGTCGCCCACCTACTGGCTGGACGCCAGGCGCGGCGTGCAATACCCGGTGTCGATCCAGACACCCCAGTACCGCATCACCGACATCGAATCGGTGCAGAACACCCCCCTGTCGACCGGTCCCGACGGCAAGCCGCAGCTGCTGTCGAACGTGGCGCAGGTATCGCGCACCACGGGGCCCGCCAACATCACCCATTACAATGTCGGGCGCGTCTTCGACGTTCAGGCGAACGTCGAGGGGACCGACCTGGGCACGGTGGCGACCGCCGTCAATCGCATCCTGAAGGAGATCGATCCGCAGCTGCCGCGCGGCACCTCGATTCGCGTCAAGGGGCAGCTGGAGAGCATGCAGTCGTCCTTCCGAGGCCTTGGGTATGGCCTGTTCTTCGCGGTGCTGCTGGTCTATCTGCTGATGGTCGTGAACTTTCAATCCTGGCTGGATCCGCTGATCATCTTGATGGCGTTGCCGGGGGCGCTGGCGGGCATCGCCTGGATCTTGTTCCTGACCCACACCACGCTCAGCGTGCCGGCCCTGATGGGGGCGATCATGTGCGTGGGCGTGGCCACCGCGAACAGCGTCCTGGTCGTCACCTTCGCCAACGACCAGCGCAAGACCGGCTCGGACGCCACGCGGGCGGCCCTGGTGGCCGGGATGACGCGCCTGCGGCCGGTGATCATGACGGCGCTGGCCATGGTGATCGGCATGCTGCCCATGTCGCTGGGCTGGGGCGAGGGCGGCGAGCAAAATGCGCCGCTGGGACGGGCCGTCATCGGCGGGCTGCTCCTGGCGACGGTGACCACGCTATTCTTTGTGCCGGTGATGTACAGCTTCCTGCGACGAAAGGCGCCTGCGGTCGACGCGGCGCTGGAGGGTTTATGAGCGCGCCGTCGAACGCGAGTGACGAATCGGCCACGCGAGCCGGCGATGACCTGGGCTTTGCGCTGCCGGCAGCGACCAAGGTGGGACGCACGCGCGCCGGCGCGCTGATCGCCACTGCGCTGGTGGTGGTGGGGGCCGCCTTCCTGCTGGGTTATCTGCCCAAGCAGCGGGCGCGCGCCGTGCTGGAAGAGAGCAGCCGCCGGGCGGAGGGCGCCCTGGTCCGCGTCAGCGTCATCAAGCCGAAACTGGCCGCGCGCGCCGGGGCCATCGTCCTGCCGGGCAGCGTGCAGGCCTTGCAAGAGACCGTCGTCTACTCGCGCGCCAACGGGTACGTGCGGCGCTGGCTGGCCGACATCGGCGACAAGGTGAAAGAGGGACAGCTGCTGGCCGAGCTGGACACCCCCGAGCTGGATCAGGAGCTGGTGGCCGCGCGCGCCCAGCTGGCCCAGGCCCAGGCGTCCATCCTGCAGTCGAAGGCCAACCGAGATTTCGCCAGGACGTCGCTGGAGCGGGTCAAGCGTCTGGTCCCTGCGGGCGTGACATCGCAGCAAGAGTTCGAGCAGGCCCAGGCCCAGGAGGCGGTGGCCGAGGCGAACCTCAGCGTCTCCCAGGCCAACGCCGGCGCCCAGCAGGCCAACATCGAACGTCTGTCCAAGCTGAAATCGTTCGCGCGTGTGCTGGCGCCGTTCGGCGGGGTGATCACGCTGCGCTCGATCGATCGCGGCGCGCTGGTGACGGCGGGAAACGCCACGCCGCTGTACAAGATCGCCACCATGGATCCGGTGCGCGTGCTGCTGCAGATCCCACAGAACGTCGCCCCCAGCATCCGGACGCACCTACCGGCAAAGGTGACGGTGCGCGAATACCCCAACCGCGTCTTCGAGGCGGACGTCACGCGGTCGGCGGGGGCCCTGGATCCCTCGTTGCGCACGATGACCACAGAGATCCGGATGCCCAACCCGAAGGGCGAGCTTCTGGCGGGCATGTACGCCGAGGTGTCCATTTCGCTTCCTTCACCGCATCAGGTGTTCGAGGTGCCGGCCACCAGCCTGCTCAGCGACGCCAAGGGGATGCGACTGGTGATTGTCGACGCCGACAACCGCGCCCACATCCAGCCGGTCGTCGTCGAGCGAGACACAGGTGCGATGGTCCAGCTGGCCACCGGCCTGCAGGGCGACGAGCGGATCGTCAAGCTGGCCACCGCAGAGATCCAGGACGGCCAGTCCCTGGACGTCGCGCCCTAGCGACCAGCGCCGCGGCCACCAAGACAGACACCCGGCTGGGCGTCGTTAACATGGCGTCAGCCGATTGACGGTCGCTCCGCTGGCGAAAGCGTCAGAGCGATGACGTGCCGGCGCGCCCACGGCAGACCCGACCGCCAATTATCAGGCCTGCGCGCGAGTCAAAAACCTGGCACGCCGCCTGCTGAAGAGAGTCTGCATGAACACCACGCAGACGACGACCACCGCGCGCGGCAAGAAGACCAACAAGCAAACGGCTCAGGCGACGGCCCGTCGCAACGAGCACGTCACCAAGCATTTTTCCTTGGTCGAAAAGGTCGCTCGCAGAATGGCGCGTCGCCTGCCCCGCTATGTAGACCTGGCTGACCTGATGTCGGCGGGCACCATCGGGCTCATCGAGGCAGCCGAGCGGTTCGACGCTGCCCGCTGTGATCGGTTCGAGCCCTTCGCGGAGATCAGGATCCGCGGCGCCATCCTGGATGACCTGCGGGCCCGCGACACGCTGAGCCGCGACATGCGCCGGCTGTCGAACGAGCTGGGCCGCGCCGCTTCCGATCTGGCGAATCAGCTGGGCCGTACGCCCGACGAGGCCGAGGTGGCGGACCACCTGGGTGTGGCCGTCAAGGATCTCCACACCCGCAAGGCCAAGCTGTCCGGCGCCTCGGTGGTTGGCCTTGAGGACGTCGACCCGGAGTTTCTGGACCACGCCGCCGACAGCAACAGCGATAACCCGGAGGAGGAGACCGCCCGTCGCGAGCTGTTCAAGCATCTGGTCGATCAGATCATGACGCTGCCGTCCAACATGCAGCAGGTGCTGTCGCTGTATTACTCCGAGTCGCTGAACCTGAAAGAGATCGGAACGGTCCTGGGCGTGTCGGAGTCGCGCGTCTGCCAGATCCACACCGAAGCAACCCGGCGCCTGCGCGACATGCTGGGCGACGCGTTCTTCCAGGAAGCGGCCGCATAGACGACCCTGGCCATCGACCGTCGCCCCAGCGGACCTGCCGACCCGCCGTGGTAAAGTCGGGCGGCGTGTTTCGCCGCAGCTTGATAGCGGTCGCCATCGTGGCGGCCCTCTCCATCGTCGCGGGCTATCCGGGCGTCCTGGTCGCGGTTGCCCAGACCGATGTCCAGGGGGTGTGCGGCTCCGGCGACGGCACGCCCAACCACCCTTTCATACGCTCTGCCCAGCCCGAGGGGGCGCGCTGCGCCGCCCGCCATCGTCGCGAAGCGCCGCGAAGCTTCGTCCGACTGGACCCAGGGCGCGATCAACCGGGCGCCCTCGTTCTTCCGCCCGCGCGCCACCACGCCAATTCCCAGTTCCCCTCTCGCGCCGTCGATCGCACCTCGCCGGCCAGCACCTCGCCCCGCGGTCCCCCCACGCGCTGACTCCGACGTCAGTGGAGGGCGCGTCGAGCCTCCGCGCCGCGCGGACAGGTCGATGCGCGTGGACCTTTTCCTATCCGGGGTGTGCCGCGCGTGCTCAACAATTCTGCCTGGGAGACATCTGTCATCCGCAATGCTGGAGCCATGGCCGCCTTGCGCGACGAATGGCACGACCTGCTGGCGCTGTCCGGAGCAGCGGAGGTCTTCCAGACCCACGAATGGATGTCCACCTGGTGGGAGGTGTTCGGCGATCAGGACCGCGCCCTGTTCATAGTGACCGTGCGGCAGGGCGGCCGCCTGGTCGGGCTGGCGCCTTTTCTGATCCGCCAGGTCGGGGGTTGGGGGCGGGCCCGGTTGAGACGGCTTGAATTCATCGGGACCGGCGAACCGGAGGAGGACGAGGTGTGCAGCGACTTCCTGGACATCGTCGCCACGCCGGCGCATCGCCAGCGCGTCTCCGCGCTGGTGTGGCGGCAGCTGGTCGCGGCGCGCGACGAGTGGGACGAGGCGATGTTCAGCCACGTGCTGGACCGTTCCTTGCTGAACGAGCAGCTGCGCCCACTGGCCCACGGCAGCGCGCGCACCACCCGCAGCGCCAGCCAATCCGAGCGCTATTTCATCGATCTCTCCACGGGCACCTTCGCCGATTACTTGGCCCGGCTGTCGAAGAAACGGCGCAAGCGGATCGCTTACACGCAGCGGCGGCTGGAAAAAGAAGGCGCCCTGACGGAGACGCGCCTGGGCAGCATCAGCGAAGTCCCCGCCTTCCTGGCCGAGGTCGGTCGCCTCAACAGGCTTCGTCGCGCCGCTCAGAACAAGAGTTCTGCGTTCGCCAGCCCGCGTTTCTGCCGTTTCCACCAGCTGGTGGCGCCCCGCCTGTGGGAACGGGGGTGGCTGGACATGCGTCTATGGTGGCGACAGGGCCGCTGCGTGGCGGCGCTGTACAACGTGGTGTTCGACGGGACGATTTACTATTATCAGAGTGGTTTCGACACGGCCGCGTTCGGAAATCTTTCGCCGGGGCTGGTGACGTTGATGAAAGCCATCCGCTGGGGGTTCGCCAGCGGATGTCGGCGTTTCGATTTTCAGGTGGGCGGCAAGGGCTCGTACAAGGAAGACTACGGCTGCGAAACAGAGCCAACCCAGCGCATGGTCCTGTACAACGACAGCGCGGCGGCGCACGTGATGCGATCGGCGCGCGATCTGCGCCAGGCCGTTCGCGCGCTGCGCGCTCTGTATGCCCAGCGGCGCGACGCGACCTCGCGCGTGGTCGACGGAGAAGGGCGCTAGATAGCCAACGCAATGAATCACTAACGTTTTCTCTAGTTCCTGTCGGCGAGCTGCCGTAGTCTCCTGCGCGAGGTACTGGCATTGAGGGGCTTGGAAGGTGCCGCCGATCCCGAAGCAGACATTGACCACATCCGCCGAGAACGCGATCTCTATCGCGCGCTCCTGGACCTGGGGGTCGCCGACAAGATCGAGACGTTCCTGGAGCAGGCCCTCAGCCTGATCGTCACTGTCACCGGCGCGCGCCGCGGTTACATCGAGCTGACCGACGAGACGTCCGGGCAGCCGCGCTGGTACTGCGCGCACGATTGTTCCGGCGACCAGCTGCAGGCCATCCGCTCGGCGTTTTCGCGTGGGGTGATCGCCGAGGCGCTGGCCACCGGAAAGACAGTGGCCACGGCGTCGGCGCTGGACGATCCTCGGTTTCGGGATCTGGGCAGCGTCCGCAAGAACCGCATCGAGGCGGTCCTCTGCGCGCCCATCGGCGCCGCTCCCCCCATGGGCATCCTGTACCTGCAGGATCGCTTGCAGCCGGGACCGTTCACCGAGGAGGATCGACAGGACGCCGAGGTGTTCGCCCGCCACCTGGCTACCCTGGCCGATCGAATCTTGATCCGTCAGCGCCAGTCGGTGGAGACGGATCCCACCACCGAGTTTCGCCGCACACTGCACGTCGAAGGGGTGATCGGACGCAGCCCCGCCATGGCCAACGTCCTGCGCCACGTCTCGCTGGTGGCGCCCATCGACGTCAGCGTGCTCATCACCGGACCGTCGGGGACGGGCAAGACCCAGCTGGCGCGCGTGATCCACGAGAACGGCCCGCGCGCGCGAAACCCCTTCGTCGAGCTGAACTGTGCCGCGCTCCCCGAGACGCTGATCGAAAGCGAGCTGTTCGGGGCGGTGCCGGGCGCCCATTCCACCGCCTCCCGGCGGGTGGAAGGCAAGGTCGCCTCGGCCGAAGGGGGGACGCTGTTCCTTGACGAGATCGGCGAGCTGCCCCTGCCGGCGCAGTCAAAGCTGCTGCAGCTGCTGCATTCCAAGGAATACTTTCCGCTGGGCTCGCCGCGGCCGGTGCGCGCCGACATCCGCATCATCGCGGCCACCAACAGCGACCTCAAGAAGACCGTCGCCGACAAGGTATTCCGCGAGGACCTGTTCTATCGCCTGCAGGTCTTGCCGGTGCGGATGCCCTCGCTGGCCGAGCGACGCGAGGACATCCCCCAGCTGCTGATGTATTTTTGCGCGCGGGCGCGGGCCAGCCACCAGCTGCCGGAGCTGCGCCTGTCGGTCGGCGCCACCCAGGCGGCGCTGGCCGCCGAGTGGCCGGGCAACCTGCGCGAGCTGGCCCACGCCGTCGAGGCCGCCGCCATCCGCGCCGCCGCGCAGGGCGTGCTGACCATCGAGCGCTCGCATCTGTTTCCCGATCTCGAACCGAGCGAGAGCGAAGCGCACGGAGCGATGACCTTCCAGCAGGCCACCCGCCTGTTTCAAGGCGAGCTGTTGCGCCGTACGCTGGAGGAGACCGGCTGGAACGTCGTCGACGCGGCCAACCGACTCGACCTGGCCCGCTCGCACATCTACAACCTCATTCGCGCGCACGGTATCGAACGCAAGCCGGGATGACGGCCAGCGCGCCTTTCCCCCAGAGCAGCCGCTTCCGTGTTCGCAGCGTTCTGGGACAGGGGTCGATGGGGACCGTCTACCGGGCGCTGGACGAAGAGACCGGACGCGAGGTGGCGCTGAAGGCGCTGCGCGAATCAGGCTCCACCGCCCTTTATCACCTGAAGGCCGAGTTTCGTTCGCTCCGCGACATCGCCCATCCCAACCTGGTCGAGCTTTACGACCTGGTGGTGGGGGACAAGGACACGCCAGCCTTCTTCACCATGGAGCTGGTGGACGGCGTCACCTTCCTGGACCACGTGGCGCAGGGGACGGGCGACGACGCCCAGGCCAGGCTGGTCCGTCTGGAGGCGGCGGTCGCCCAGCTGAACCGCGGCATCGCCACGCTGCACGCGGCCGGCAAGCTGCACCGGGACATCAAGCCGCCGAACATCCTGGTGACGCGCGAAGGAAGGGTGGTCCTGCTGGACTTCGGGCTGGCCACGTCATGGTCACGCCGCGATCAGGAGAGTGCCGGCGGCGAGCTGGCCGGATCGCTGCCTTACATGGCGCCCGAACAGATCTGGGGCATGCCGCTGCAACCGTCGGCCGACTGGTACAGCGTGGGCGTCTTGCTCTACGAAGCGCTGACCGGGCGCCTGCCGTTCCCTGACTCGCCACAGGAAATGCTGGCCAACAAGCAGCAGCGCAACGTCGCGCCGCTGCGGCGCCTGATCCGCGACATCCCTGAAAAGCTGGACACGCTGGTGATGGCCCTCCTCGATCCTGATCCGCTGCGCCGCCCCAGCCGCGACGAGATCGAACGCGCCTTCAGCCGCTCGCAGCCCGCGACGCCCGACGTGCGGCCCCTGCCCGAGACGCCATCGGGTCAGCTGTTCGTGGGCCGGACGTCCGAGATGGCCCAGCTGAGGGCCACGCTGCAAGAGCTGGAACCTGGCCTACCGTCGCTGACGCGCATAACCGGCGCGTCAGGGATGGGAAAGACCGAGCTGGCGCAGCAGTTTGTCGGTTCCTTGCGCGAAGGACAGGAAGCGCTGGTCTTCAGCGCGCGCTGCCACCCGCAAGAGTCGGTGTCGTTCAATGCCTTCGACGGGGTCGTGGACCAGCTCAGCCAGCACCTGACGCAGTTGCCGCCCGAGCAGGCTGCGGCGCTGGAGCCTCCGGCGGCGGCGGCGCTGGTTCGTCTGTTTCCGGTGATGGATCGCGTGTCGGCCTGGCGGAAGACCGACGTCGACGTCGACACCATGGAGCCGCGACTGGTGCGGGCCCGGGGTCTCGACGCCTTGCGCGCGCTGCTGGATGGGCTGGGTGTCGCCAAACCGGTGGTGGTCTGGATCGACGACCAGCAATGGAGCGACGCCGACAGCATGGTGCTGCTGGAGGAGATGCTGCAGCCGGCGGCCAAGGGACGGTTGCTGCTGCTGTTGACCTGTCGGAGCGACCCCGCCGAAGGAAATTCGACGTCGGCGGCGTCGGCGTCCGGCCCCGGCGGCCATCTGCCCGCGTCGCGACGGCACGAGATCGTTTGCGAACCGCTGGCGGCGAGCGACGCGCGGCTACTGGCGCTGCGAATCTTGAAAGAGACGACGGAGACGGTGCACCCCGGACAGCTGGAGACCATCGTCGGTGAGTCAGCGGGGTCTCCCTTCTTCATCGGGCAGCTGGCCCATTATCCTGGCGCGGCGTCGACCTTCGCCGCCGCCGGCAACGCCGGCCCGGCCTTGCTGTCGGAGGTCATTCGCAATCGCATCACCCGCCTGTCCGAGGTCGAACGCCGCATCGTGGAGATCGTCGCGGTGGCCGGCGGTCCCATCGACCGGACGGTGGCGTTGCGCGCTGTCGGGGTCGGCGAGGCAGGGCGGCCGGACGTGGCCCGCCTGGCTCGTCACAACCTGCTGAAGGCCACCGAGCGCGGCGGCGACCACACCATCGAGAGCTATCACGATCGCATCCGCGAATCGATCGCGGCATCGCTGGCCGCGGAGCCGCGCCGCGAACGCCATCTGGCGCTGGCCCAGGCGATGGAAGCGGGAAACGCCGGCGATCCGGAGGCGCTGTATCGACACTGGCTGGCGGCGGGCGATCCGCAGCGAGCCGCCGGTCACGCGCTGGCGGCGGCCGGCAAGGCGGCCGCCCTCTTTGCCTTCGGCCAGGCCGCCGAGCTGTACGGCCGGGCGGCTGCGCTGCAAAGCCACGACGTCGTCGCCGCGGCGCGGGCGCGTGCGCTGCAAGCCGACGCCCTGGTCAACGCCGGGCGCGGCGCGGAGGCGGCGCCGCTTTATCTGGCGGCCGCCGACGGCAACGGCGTCACCGCCACCTCCGTCGTCGACCTTCGCCGTCGCGCCGCCGAGAACTATCTCATCAGCGGGCACATCGATCAGGGCGTCGCCGTGCTGGCGCGCAGCCTGGCAGGCGTGGGCGTGAAATATCCGGCCACGCCCGGCGCGGCGTTGCTGGCCATCCTGCGCGGGCTGCTCTGGATACGCGGTCGAGGTCTGCGCTTTCGACGGCGCCCGGCGGAAGGCATTGCCCCTGAGGAACTTCTGCGCGTCGACCTCTGTCTTTCGGCGTCCAAGGGCCTCATGCTGGTCGATTCGCTGCGCGGCGCCGGCTTTGCCTTCGACAGCCTTCGCCACGCGCTGGCCGTCGGTGAACCGTTGCGCGTCGGCGAGGCGCTGGCGCTGGTGGGCGGCGGCGTGCTGGCGCCGGCCGGCGGATGGATGGGCCGCTGGGGCCGCAAGATGCTGGACCAGGCCACGGAGATCGCCCTCCAATCGAACAGCCCGCGGCTGCTGGGAATGACCCAGACGATGTCCGGGCAAGTCATGATCTTCGCCGGCCAGTGGCGAAGCGCCCTGGCCGCCTGCGATGAAGGCGTCGCCGAGCTGACGGCACGCTGTCGCGGCGTCGCCTGGGAGACCAACAGCGGCTACATGGGGGCCATTCGCGCCGTCGAAGAGCTGGGGAATCTGAACGACTATCGGCTGCGCTGCCAGACCTTGCTCGGCGACGCCGACGCGCGCGGCGACGTCTACGCTCGCGTCACCGCGGTGCTTTACGAAGCGCTGGCCCACCTGGCCGCCGACCAGCCGGCCCTGATGCGGCAGCAGGTGGCCACCAGCATGCGCGTCTGGACCCAGAGCGCCTTCAGCGTGCAGCACCTTTACGCCGTCCGGTTGGAAGCGATGGCCGACATCTATCAAGACCAGCCCGAAGAGGCCTGGCTGCGGGTCGGCGAGGCGTGGCCGGCCTTGAAGCGCTCCGGTCTTCTGCGCATTCCCATCATGCGCATCGACGCCTACGCCTTGCGGGCCCGGGCCGCGCTGGCGCTGGCGGCCGCCCAGCCGATCGCCGCCACCAGCCTGGTCAACGAATCGCGGCGCGACCGTTTGCACCTGGCCAAGGAACAGCGGCCCGACACGCCGGGGCACGCGCTGCTGTTGCGGGCCGGACAGGAAGCGGGAGCGGTCCCGCGCGCCGCCACCCTGCAGTGTCTGGATCAGGCGATGACGATCTATCAGGACAACGGGATGCAGCTCTGGTTCAACTACGCCCGCCACCGCAAGGGCGAGACCCTGGGCGATGCGGAGGGCCGCACCCTGTGCCAGGAGGCGTCGGCCGCCATGCGCCGCGAAGGGATCGCCAACCCGACGCGTTGGCTACAGGTGGTGGCCCCGGGGCGCTGGACCGACGCGCGCTGAATTCCAGGCACTAGGTCAGTGGAACGTGGCGTCTGGTGGCCCACAGGTAGACCTTGGCCTCGACGGGGTGACCGGGCGGACCGCCGGGCGCGCGGCGACCGGGATCGATGATCAGCTTGACGTGGCTCAAAAGCCGCACCGCCTGCGTCGGCCAGCGTCCCGCCTCGGCGGACGGCGCACCGATCCCCGACCAGCGGGCCAGCGCCGCCGCCCGCAGGGGGGAGACAAGACCCAGCCGCTGCAATCGATCGCCGATGGCCGGCCAACCGTTGACCTCATCATCCGCACCCGCTCCCGCACCCGCGCCCGAGAGCTCGACGCCGACGCGCGAACCGAGGCGTTCGCCCACGTCGATCTGCAACGAGACGTGCGAAC
This sequence comes from Polyangia bacterium, assembly GCA_035577105.1. Taxonomy (GTDB): domain Bacteria; phylum Myxococcota_A; class Polyangia; order Fen-1088; family Fen-1088; genus DATKEU01. The sequence continues at coordinate 13,819 of DATLVT010000186.1, read as the reverse complement.
ACCCATCCAGCAACGTGTCGTCGATCCACGCCAGCGCCGGCTGTCCGTCGGTCCAGCCGAGATCGCCAAGGTACCGGGCCAGGTGTGCGCGCGGCAAGGCAACGAACAGCCGCACCGCCAGCGATCCGCGCGGCAACATGGCCGCCACGTCGACGATCCGGCCGCCCGCCGGCAGCCCGCGAAAGGCTGCCTCCAGCAGCGTGCGCGTCGCTCCGCTGACCGGCTGTCCGAACAGCACGGTGGTGATCTCGTTGATGGCGGGGATGGTTTGCCTCCACTGCTGTCCGCCGTCGCCGACGTCTGTTGCCACCCGCGCGAAGATGGACGGCGGTCGCCCTTCCGTGAACGGAGCGTCGAACTCCAGGAAGACCGTCTCCACGCGCGCATGCAGCGGCGACGCCGGCGCCGCCCAGCGACCGGCGAAAGCGCCCACGCGCCGCCAGGCCTCGGCGTCGGGGGGAGACGCCTGCGCCCCCGCGGGCTGGAACGCGGCGGCCCAGGCTTCCCGCCCTCCCCCGCGCGCCATGACGCTGGTGTAAAAATCGACCTGTGACGTCTCCGGCCGTGTCCGGAGCTCGAACCCGAAACCGTGCATCGCCTCGGGCAGGCGGCGGGCCAGCGCGGCCACGCCCGCCCGCGTGTCAGGGGGAATCAATTCGATCGCTGCCGGCTCCTGCAGCACCTCATCGACTGTCCTGACAAGCGGGCAGATCATGTCACGCACGCGCTGGCCGTTGCCTGTCGCTTCGTTCGTCTTGTTCGCGGGCTACTGGATCGAGAAGAACGGCCCGTTCTTCCACGAACGCAGGGGCGGCACGTCGGCGCCGTTGACGACCTCGATGCGATACTCCCCTCTGGGCGCACCCGACAGATCGAAGGTCGCGCTCATCTCGGTCTCACGGAAGGTTCCGGTCACCGCCTTGACGGCGCCTGCCACAGGCGCCGTCGCCTCGCCGTTGCGGGGAATCAACCGGACGGCTGCCGACGGCAACAGTCCTTCCCCCCGGATGGTCAGCGCCACGATCGAGTTGGGAATCGCCGCGCGCGGTTCAAAGCTGCGCACCTGCGGATCCGGAACGGGCCAGTCGGGCAACACCGGCGCGCCGCCCTGCAAGGGTGCGTTCGCCGTGAACTCTTCACGGATGAATTCACCAATGCGCGGCGCGCTCATCGAATAAAAGATCGCGCGCTGGTGCTCGCTCAACCCATAGCCGTTCATGACCTCCTCTGGATTCTCGACAAAGGCCCCCTGCTTGCTGGCGTCACGCATGAGGTCAGCAACCATGTACAAGAGCAATCCATTCTCATTTCCCATCTAGCCCCTCCCTTTCTATGGATTTGCGGCGGACGTGTGCCCATAACGGGGCCGGACAGGCCGCCGCTCGCAGCCCGAGCCCCGATGATTCCTGCCTTGCCTTACCTACGCGGTCGTAAATCGACGGTCGGTACTCGGCGCAACCAGTCGGGTGGCCGATAATTGGCCGGCGGCGCGATCAGCGCCTCGGCGATGGCCGCGGCGTCGATGACGCCCCAGCCGCAGTCGTGATCGAACCCTTGCGAGCCGGTATGGCGCGCCTGTTTCTTGATGATGGCCCGCAGCGCCGCCGGCGACGTTTCGGGACGGCGCGGATCAAAAGGAAAACCAGAACGGATCGCCGCCACCACGCCCGCCGCCAGCGCGCAGGCCGCAGACGTCCCGTCGTCGGGGACGGCGCCCCCCATGATCGCCGAGCCCGTGAAGCGGGCGAACGCCGCCACGTCTGGCTTGTCCGACGCCAGCGCGCCTGGCCCGGGACGCGAGATGTCCAGACGGCGAGACTCGACGTCCACCGCGCCCACGGTCAGAACCGCGGAATGCGAATTGGCGCCGCTGATCATCCGCGGGGCCTCTTCCCGTTCGCGCGACGAGGTATTTCCCGCCGAAAAAATAATGTCGGCGCCCAGCAACGCCAGCTGGCCCACCATCTTGTTCAAAGCGTGGTTGGGGTTCGAACCATAATTGAATGGACTGTCGGGAGGATGATCGTGCGCCGTGTCGACCTCCCAGCTGCACGACACCACCAGCGAACGCGGCCGCCCGTTGCGAGCGTCGGCCACCATGACGTCGCACAGATGGCCGAACGCTCGAACGGCGTCGCTCAACATGGCTGGCAAGGGACCACCCCCGGCCACGACGTCGTCGCCCGCGGCGCGCGGCTGGTAGGGGCGAAAGGCGGCGATGTCGACCACGGTGGAGGCAGGCGCCGCCACGGCCGCATCGAAGGCGCACATCGTGCCGTGTCCGACGTGAAAACTGAAAGGCCGCGAATGAACACCGGCCGACCAGCTGATGGCGTCGTCAAGCTGAACGCGGCTGGCCCCGGCCTGCAGAAAGGCGCCGTTGATGCCGGCGTCGACAATCGCCATCGACACGCCCGTCCCATCGAATCCGTTTGCCGCCAGGACGTCGGTCCCCAGCAGGTGTCGAATGGCCTCCAGGTTCCCGGCCGCTGTCCCCCGCTGTCCGACGGACGAAAACAAGATGGGCAGATCCGCCGACACCCCCACCACCGCACCATCAGGCGCGGCGGCTTGCCGCAGTCCCTTCCAGGCCGAACGATCCGTCCAGGCGCGGGCGATGAACGTGCTGGCATCGTTGCTGGGATCGATGGCCCAGCGTGGTTCCAGATCGACCGCGTTGTGTGGTTCGGGACGACGGTGTCGTGCCCGAACGGGAATCAGCGCGAACCCATCATCCCATTTGACTCCGTCCAGACGAGGCAGCGCCTTGACGTCCAGCGTCTGGGCAGCCCCCAGGTTGGTGGCCGCCGCCATCGCCGCGAGCGCCGGCGTGAACCGAAGCTCGATGAGCATCGGCTCCTGCGATCGAACCAGGGCCAGCCGGCGTTCCCGCCCGGCGCCGCCCGAGGTCTCGTTGGCGTTCAGCACGCCCGCTCACAGTGCAACGCTCAAACCACTGTCGCAGCGCATCGCCCGTCTCGTAATTTTCGGCCGAATTTCGCGGAACACCACGAACGAAAGCGTCGCCCACTGTCCGTTCCAGCAGACAAACAGCCAGTTTTGGCCCCATTTTCTGTCCAAATTAAAGGACAACGTCAGCACAATGCTTGGTACATCCTGGGGCCCCCCCCATTCCGGACGGATCGGAGGCGGGCCCTGCCCGCCGGAGACAGCTCCTGCGGTACAGGATCCGCCCACGGCTCTCGTCGCGTGGAGAGGGCTCGTGGGAGAGGCACAGCCCCCTTCCCCGCAGACGGCGCAGGAGCGCGAGCGCTCTACATGCTCAGTTCAGGCAGCGTGCCTTCGTAGCCCTTGGCGCCGAAGCTGGTCACGGGCAGATCCATGGCGTTGCACAGCGTGGCCAGCAGCTTGTTGTGCGGGACCTTGGAATAGCGAACGACCCGGCCGGTCTTGAAGAAACCGCCACAGCTTCCGATCAGCAGGAAGGGAATCTTGCCGACATAGTGGTTGGCGCCGTCGTCCATGTCGGTCGCCGTCACGATCACGCTGTTGTCCAGCGCGGTCCCGGCCCCCTCCTTCGTGTCATCCAGTTGCTTGACCAGATTGGCCACCTGGGTGAACAGCCAGCTGTCGATCTTGATCTTCTCGGCCGCGCCCCCGGCGCCGGCATGAGCGACGGTGTGGTAGTCGCGGGTGACGCCCACCTGCGGGAACGAATTTCCGTCGCCGCCGCCGTCGCAGAACAGATCGAAGGTGGCCACGCGGGTCAGATCGCAGCGCAGCGCGATGGCGGTGATGTCGAACATCGCCTTGATCAGCGCGGGATTGTCCAGCTTGGTGCCCTTGGCCGGCAACATCGGCCCGGTGCACGAAACGGCAGGGGCCGTGGGTGTCTGCAGCTGCTTCTCCAGCTCGCGCACGGAATCCATGTGTCCCTGGATCTTGATTCGATCGTCGGTGCCCAGCCGCTGACTGAACGCCGTCAGATCCTTGTTCAGAAAGTCCAGCACGCTCTGCCGTCGCTGGCGCAGGACATCCACCTGCATGCCCGGCATCGCGGCGCTGGTGAACAGCGAATCGAACAGACGGAAGGGATCGGTCTCCGGGACGTTCTTCTGGCCAGACGCCCGCCAGCTGCTCGGCTGCCCACCCGGCATCGATTTGACGCCCAGGTGCAAGGCGGGCACGGGCAAATTGACCCTGGTGCGGATGTCGTCGGAGATCACCTGGTCGATGGACGGGCCCATGCCGGTGGTCCCCTCGGACTTGTTTTCCCCGGTGCCGGTGAAAAGGGTCGGGTAGGTGAAGTGACCGTCGTATTGCCGGTTCAGATCCAGCAGGACCTTGAGGTCGAGGCCCATCGGCATCAGGACCTTGCTCTTCCACGGCTCCAGCGGGGCCAGCGTCGCGCCCAGCGTCAGATCGGCGCCGGTTGGATAGAACGAATTGGCGATGATCCCGTTCGTCCACACCACGGTGACCAGGCGCTTGGGAAAGCCGCTGGACATCGCGGCCGGAGCCTTCTCGCTGTGCAAAAGCGGCAGCATCGCCGCGCTGGCGCCCAGTTTCTTCAGCAACGCCCGGCGTGAAAATCGATGGTGGTTCATCAGTTCATCTCCCCGGCGGCCAGGCTCCGATAACGGAACGAGCGCGAGCCGGCCACGCCCACCAGAAGGTCGCGCACGACGTTGCCGCCCTTGCTGAACGCTGATACAGCCGCGTTGATCGAGGCGCGGTCAGCGTCGGTGTCGTCGCGCTTGTACGCGAACCGCGCCCACTGCGTGGCAAAGCAGGCGCGCGCGTCCTGGCTGGTGGCCAGCAGGTGCGCCAGCTCGGTGGCGTCCTGGAATGGCTTCTTGGCGCCGTCCAGATCAATGGAGCCCGTCGAATCGACCGGCAGCCCGTTGTCCAGGGTCCGATAGCGACCGATCCCGTCATAGTGCTCGAAGGCAAAACCGATCGGGTCCATGATGCTGTGACAGCCGGTGGCGCAGGCGTTGCTGTCGTGGTCGCGAAAGCGATCGCGCGTGGTCCCGCCGGCAGAGGCCGGTTTGGGCGCCGGCACGTTGGCGGGCGGCGGCGGCAACACCCCGCACAGCAACCGTTCATAGACCTTTCGCCCGCGCTTGACCGGATGCGAACCGTCGGTGGCGCCCGTCAACGTCAGGAAGCCAAGCTGGGTGAGCAGACCGGACCGCTGCTGCGGGTTCAGATCCGTGCGGGTCACCGTCGCGCCCAGCACGCCGTTCAACCCGTAGACCGCCGCCGCCGGTTTGCTGACGAACGAATAGCTGGCGGTCAGCAGCGTGGGCAGGAGGCCGTCGCCGTCGAACACCACATTGGAGACGAAGGCATTCGTCTCGTCTTGCATGGCCGCCTTGAGATCGTCCTTGAACTCCGGGTAGACCGTCGGGTCCTTGGTGCGATCCGCCAGCTGATCCAGGTTCAGCCATTCCTGGACAAACTCGGCGACGGTTTCGCGCGCCTTGCCGTCCGCCAGCATGCGGGTGGCCTGCGCTTCCAGTTCAGCCTGGGTGCCCAGCTTGCCGGCCGTCGCCGCATCGAACAGCGCCTGATCGGGCATCGAGCCCCACAGGAAGAACGAAAGGCGCGCCGCGTTCTCGTACGGTCCCAGCTTGACGACGTTGCCTTCCATCGTCGGCTTTTGCGGTCCCAGCTCCCAGTGATACAGAAACTCCGGCGCTTGCAGCATCCCTTCCAGCAGCAGGCTGACCGCTCCGGTGACCGGCAGCGCCAGGGTCGTGCGGCCCGCCTGGTAAAGCCCCATCAAGCGATCCGCCTCGGCGGCCGTCACCGGTCGACGGTACACGCGCTGGCCAAACGTCTGCACAAAGCTGCGGATGCAGGTCTGCTCGTTGGCGGCCGAGGTGTCGCAGGTGACCAGCGTGGCAAAGTTGTTCTTCACGGCGTTGGCCGCGATAGCCTCCGCGGCGTCTCGCAACGTGGAGGCGTCCTGTGAAGACACGGTGCCGGCCCGACGGAACAGGAAATCGCCGTCGTGATCTTCGGGGAATCCATCCGCGGGGCGGCTGGTGTCGCCGAACAGATCGCGAATGGTGTTGTTGTACTCGCGCCGGGTGAGGCGGGTCAGCGGCATCAATCCGGCGGCGTTTGGGTCGGCCGGTTTGGTCATGCCAGGGTTGCCAGGGTTCCCGCTTCCACCGCCGCCGGTGTTGGTATTACCGGGCATGCCGCTCCCCGGATCAGGCTCGCCGGGGTTCCCTATCAACCCCTGACATCCGCCCATCGCCAGGGTCGCGGCCGAGAAAAACAGGACCGACAGTTTTTGCGTGCCCAACGCTGACTAGTTGGCGGTCCGACCACAAACCGATCAAAATTAATGTATCAAACCTATGCCTTTGGAATAACTACAGATTACTCGACTGAATGACATATGTATTTCAGCGGTACGGGTGGACAGGGGCGGCCATCCCGAATAGTGTTTGTTCGGTCAGGGTTCTTCTCGGATCGAACCGGACTCACAGCGGATTTCCCCCTCCATGCCCGCCTCACGAATAAAGGACGTCGCCGAACACGCCGGCGTCTCCGTCAGCACGGTGTCCAATGTTCTGAATGGCCGCACCGAAAAGATGCGGCCGTTGACCTTCCGCCGCGTCGAGGAATCGATCCGGGCGCTCCATTTTCAACCCAACCAGATCGCCCGTCAGCTCAAGACCGGCACGACGCCCATGCTGGGCCTCCTGGTGCCGTCCATCGCCAGCGCCTTTTCCAGCTCGCTGGCGCGTGAGCTGGAGGCGGTGGCGCGTAAACACGCCCACTACCTGATCCTGGGAAACACGCAGTCCGACCCTGCCCAGGAGAAGCGCTTCCTGGACGGATTCCTGACGCACGGCCTGCGGGGCGCCATCCTGACCTCTTCGCTGGAGCAGGAACAAGACTATCAGCCGCTGATCGACCGCGGCCTGGCGCTGGTCAGCCTGACCCGGAGACCGGCCGGCGAGCGCCCGCTGCTGATGGATCACGTCTCCGTCGACAACGTTCACGCCGGACGAACGGCCACCCAGCACCTTCTGGAGAACGGTCACACCTCCATTGCCTATGCGACGGCACCTACGTCCAGTGCTGACCGGGCGGAGCGCCGGGACGGATTTGTGGCCGCCATGAAAGAGGCCGGTCACGGGGACAGCGCCCGGATCATCGAGCGTTCCTTCAAGGCGTCTTCTTCCGATGCCGACCTGGCGGCCATCGGACGAGGCATCGCCGCCGAGATCAGCGCGCGCGAGCGGCGCCCCACGGCGGTGGTGGCCATGAGCGACATGGTGGCCATCGGACTGGTCTCTGGACTTCAGGAGCGAGGGCTCCGCGTGCCTCAGGATGTCTCCATCGTCGGCATCGACGATCTATATCTGGACGCCCTGCTGTGCCCGGCCATCACGTCGGTGCGGCAGCCGCTGCCCGAGATCGCCGCGGCGCTGGTCGGCTGCCTGCTGCGGCGCCTGCACGATCCCCAGGCTCCCGCCACCGAGCAGCTGCTGAAGCCGGAGCTGATCCGCCGTTCGTCGGTGGCAGCGTTCGCGGCGACGGCGATCGCGACGTCGCCGGCGGCCGTCAGCTCGATCGCCGCAGCCGCCGTCGCCCGCCGGTGACCGGAACCAGCCGCCTCAGGCCAGCAGGGAGGTGACGGGACCCTTGCTGTCGCCGAAGGAATCTTGCGACAGCCCCATGGTCTGCAGGATCGTCAGCAAGATGTTGGCCACCGGCGTCCGGTCCGGCAAGGCGATGTGCTGGCCGGATTTGAATTTCCCGCCGGCGTTCCCGGCCACGATGGCCGGCAGCTGGAACTGGTTGTGGGCGTCGCCGTCGCCGAACTCGCTGTTGATGTAGACGATGCTGTTGCCCAGCATGGTTCGATCGCCCTCCTGGATCGACGTCATCTTCTGCAGGAGGTAAGCGAAGTTCTCGAAGAAGTGCGTGGTGATCCTCACCCAGCGCGGGTGATCGATGTTCCGGTCGTGGGAGATCTCGGCGTGGGACAGACCGTGGATGTAATCGGCGCCGTTCAGCTCCGGCAGGTTGTAGTTCCGCCGCGAGAAGGCGCCGTCCATCATCAGCGTCGACACCCGCGTGAGGCCGCACTGGAAGGCGAAGACCAGCGTGTCCATCATCAGGTGGATGCTCTCGGCGTACGTGGCGCCCGTCTTGGGGGGCGCCGTGGGCGGCGTGGCGCACGAGGCGGACGGCATGCCCATCGGCGTGGTCTGGAACCGCTGCTCCAGCTCGGTGACGGAGGTGTAGTACTGCTGCAGGCGAAGGCGATCTTCCTTGCCGACGCAGCCGAGCAGCCGGTTGGCCTCGTCCTTGACCGCGCTCATGACGCCGGCCTCGAACCTGGACCGCTCTGCCAGCAGCGGATCCGGCATGCCGCCTCCCCCGCCCTGACCGATGGAGCTGCAGGCGATCAGGCGGTTGAACAGCGCCTGCGGATCCCGGTCCTTCTGGACCGCTGTGCGGGGACCGGTGAAGGAGACGTTGTCCAGATAGACCTCGCCGTAGCCGTCCTCGTTGAACCCTGGCAATCGTTCGCCGGGAATTCCCAGCGCCAGCGACGGGACGCAGGTGGTGCTGCCGACCGCCTTGGCGATCAGCTGATCGGCGGAGACGCCGACGGTGAATCCGTTCTTGGTCAGCACCTCGCAGGTCAGCGAGCAGCCGGTCCCGCGGGCGTGGATGCCGTCGCCGCCGTTACCGACGGCGGCCGGCGCGTTGCCGGTCCCGGTGATGAAACTCAGCTGATCCTTGAACGGCATCAACGCCGCGGCGGTGGCGGGAAACGCGATGTCGCTGAAGACGCCGGGCGCCGGCGCCTTGAGCCAGTTGCCGTTCTTGTAGCCAGTGGGGAAGTAGATGAACAGCGTGCGCAGCGGCGGGCTGGTGGCCGCCCCGCGCGCCTCCCGCGGCACCATCAGCTCCAGCCAGGGGAGCGCCAGGGCCGCCCCCGCCGTCCCGCGCAGCAGGGCGCGCCGGGAGATCCTTCGCGCCGTGCGATGGCCGGTCTTCCGGCCGGTCTTCTCAGCGGTCATGGCGACACCTCCCCTCGGGCGCGCGAATTGGTGAACAGGCTGCTTTGCACGATCCGCAGGAGGTGGTTTCGCATCTTGTATCCGTCCGCCTTGAGCTGGGCGCCCAGCGCATCGATCGATTCCTGATCGCACGAGGCGACCATCCCGCGCCCCAGGGCATAGGTGAGCATCTTCTGGGTCACGCAGCTGGCGAAGCGATCGTCCTTGCGCAGGTCGTCCAGCAGCTCGCCGGTGTTGGCGAACTTGATATCGCCGGGCAGCACGCCGCTCGGGTCGATCGGCTTGCCGTTGTCGGTGCTGCGCAGCGCGCCGACCGCGTCGAAGATCTCCAGGCCAAAGCCGACCGGGTTGATGTTGACGTGACAGCTGTGGCACGGCTCGCCGGCGGTGCGGATCTCCAGCGACTGCCGCGCCGTCAGGCCCAGCCCCGGATCGGGGACGGGCACACTGTCGATGATCGACTTGTCGGGGGGCGGGGGCAGCTCGACGCACAGGAGGTTGCTGAGGATCCACTTCGCGCGCAGCACGATCGACGTGCTCTCCGTCGACGACGTGGCGGTCAAGAAGCTGCCCTGCGTGGGGATCCCGCCCCGATTCAGGCCGCTGGTGTCCACGCGCCGCATGTCAGGACCGGTGACGCCGGCCACGCCATAGTGCTTGGCCAGGCGCTCGTTCAGATAGGTATGGTCGGCGCGCAGGAGATCCAGCGCCGAGCCGTTCTTCAGCAGGATGTCGCTGAAGAACAGGCGCGATTCGTCGGCCATGGCCTGGCGCAACGGTTCGTCGAACGCCGGAAACTTCGTCTTTGACGGCTGCGCCGATTGCAACGCCACGAGCGGCAGCCACTGCGAAGGGAAATCATTGACGAACGAGACCTGGTGCTGATCCAGCGCCGGCGGCGCCAGCATGCGATCGACCTGGGCCGCCAGCACGCCAGGTTTGTCCAGCGTTCCGGACGCGGCGGCGGCGTAAAGGGCGTCGTCGGGCGGCGCGTTCCACAGGAAATACGACAGACGCGAGGCCAGCGCGTACTGCCCCAGGATGTTCTTCGACGTCGAGATGAGGGGCGTCTCGTCGCTGCAGATCTGCGCCTCGCTGGAGGGGAGAACCTCGGCGCGAAAGAGGAACTTGGGCGACAGCAGCGCCGCCTGCATGGCGCACGACAGGCCCGCTTCCGTGCTGCTGGCGCAGGTGGTCAGGTACGACTGATAGGCGTCGATCTCGGACGCCAGCACGGGCCGGCGAAAGACCTTCGGCAGCCACCCCGACAGGATCGAACGAACGCAGCTGGCGCCCGTCTTCAGATCGCAGGTGAGCAACCTGGCGCGCGCCGCCGGATCGGCGAACGCGGCGGTCACCGCCTTCTTGGCGGCGTCGAGGTAGCGCTGGGTCAGGGCCGCCGTCAGCGAGGTGTCGGCGTTGTTGTCGAAGCCATAGAGGCTGGCGTCCTGGGGCAGATCCTGCTGCAGCGGCAGTGACAGCCCCAGAACCTGGTTGACGCTCTCCTGGTATTGCTTGGCGTTCAGTCGGTGAAAGTTCGACGCCGAGGGGGGCGCCGTGCAGGCCTTGGCCCCCGGGATCGTCGGCCCGGTGTTGGGGGTTCCTCCGACGTTCGAGCCAGTCGGACCCGGATCGCCAACGCGGCCGGTACAGGCCACCGTCAAAACGGTCAGGGCCAGGCACGCCATCAGACAAGTCGTCGGAGATGAAAGGCTGGATGACAGGGGAACTTTGGAACAGATCATGCTAGCTCCCGTTCGACTGTGGGGGATTCCGGGGAAAGGGGGCCGATCACGCACGAATCCGCCGCTAGCCGACTCCACCCCCTGGCCCCTGTCCCCTCGCCAGCCTGACGCGGCGTCACGATCTCGTGGACTTTTCTGATTAGTGGCCGATTGTGGTCAAAGACGATCACGCATTTGAAACAATAGGACCAACCGCTTGGCAACGGCGGGGTACGCACGGAACCTTCATACAAAAATGAACATTCTTTCTTCGGCTTTTCCGACACGCGGCGATCGACTGTACCCGGCGTTCGTGCGATAGCTGTGCAACGGGGTCGCGCTCGGAACGTGAAAATCGTTCGAAGGATTCGCAACGGATCAGGATCGCCGCCAGCGCGGATTTTTCGGCTGGCCTTTCTGAGCCTGCTGCTTTGGTCGGCCGGCGCGCGAGCGAGTGAGGCTCGGGCGCTGCGCATTGTTGCGAGTGGGAGCTGCCCGGCCAGCGACGATGTGGCGCAGGAGGTGCGGCGTTTGCTGCCGGCGTTCGACGTTTCTTCGGCCGCGGCGGAGGCGCAAACCCAGAACGACGCCGTGCTGACCGAGGAGCCGGCGGGCGTGACCGTCGCCGTGTCCGGCCAGAGTCGCTATTTCGACGATCCCACGCTGCGCTGCACGGAGCGGGCGCGCATGGCGGCGGTGTTCGTGGCGGTGGTGCTGGATCCGCCCCGATTCGTCCTGCCGCCACCGGAACCCACGGTGGCGGCCACGCCCCCACCGCCGGCGCCGTCGACACCATCGGACCGGCACCTCGAGCTCGAGCTGGGACCAGCCTCGCAGATGGCCGCGGCCGGTGACTGGCAGAACGTGCCGCTGGCGGCGGGCGGCTCGGCAAGGCTGCTGTGGGGCAAGGCCCTGCGCCTGTCGCTGGGGGCCACGGTGCAGACAGCGACGACGCTGCAGTTCGGCAAGGCGAATGTCCGGGGCCAGTGGATCCCCATCGACGTCGGCGGGCGTCTGCAGCACGCCGACGAGCGTTGGGACGCGGGGGTCGAGCTGTCCCTGGTCGTGGCGCCGGTTCACCTGCGTGGCGCCGGCTCGAACCTCAGCCCGCCGGAGGAGGGCTGGCGCGTCGAAACAGGCCTGCGCCTGGGCGCCGCTGCGCGCTACTGGTTCGGCAAGACCGTCGGCATTTTCATCTCTGTCTATAGTTCCGCATTCCCCCGGCCGTATACTCTAGGGGTCAGGGACCTGGGCACTGTGGGCGAGACGCCCACGCTGTGGCTGGGTGCCGCGCTGGGCCTGGCGGTCCGGCTGCACTGAGAAGAGATCTCCCACTGAAGGTTTTGCATGACTCCACCCGTTAAACAATTGACTTTGACGGTGGAGAAAGTGGTAGCCGTGGGTGCCCCCCCGAACGACGGCGTGCGGGGGTTGCTTTCATTCGAGGAGATCTATTCGCAGTGGTTTCACGACGTGTCGAGGTGGGTGCGGGCCTTGGGGGGAATGAATGCAGATCTTGATGATCTCACGCAGGAGGTCTTTCTCGTTGTCAGACGGAAGCTCTCCCAGTTCGATGGTCGAAACCTGGCCGGCTGGCTTTACAGCATCGCCAAACACCAGGTGCGGGACTATCGCCGACGGGCCTGGGTGCGCCGGTTCGTCAAGGGGCCCGACCGCGAGCAGGACGGTCAGGACTCACCGGTCTTTCTGGTCCAGCCGACGCCCGATCCGGGCGAGGTCTTGCAGCGAAAAGAGGTCGAGCGCTTCCTGATGGAAACCTTGGCCAAGATGAGCGACATGCAGCGCACCGCCTTCGTTCTGTTCGAGATCGAAGGGTACAGCGGCGAGGAGATCGCGGAGCTGGAACAGATCCCCGTGAACACGGTCTGGACCAGGCTGCACCACGCCCGCAAACGTTTTTTCGAGTTGGTTGATCAGGCTCGTGGGGAAGGGAGATTGCCTTGAAGAGGTTGCGAGACGAGCTTAATTCGTCGGACGAGGTGATGCGGTCGGCGGCGCAGTTGATGCGGCGGGTGAGTCCGCTTCCGCCGGACAGCCAGCGGCAACGGCGCGTGCGTTTGATGCTGGGTGCGCCGCGACGGAGGACGACGTTCTGGCGAGTCCTGCCCCGGCCGGCCCTGGCGCTGGGCGTCCTGCTGGCCAGCGTGGCTGGCGCCACGGCGATGGCGGGCGGCGGCTGGCACTACGCGCGCCAGCACATTTCCTGGCTGGCGCTGCCCAGAGCGACGACGACGACGGCGACGCCCAGGCCGGCGCGCGCGGCCGCCCGACACGTCGTCACGCCCAAGCGCACGGCCCCGCTTGCCGACGAGGGCGCCGCGCCCACCGTTGCCGCCGAGACACCGGCAGCGCCTGTCGTTGTTGAAACGCCGGTGGTTGAAACACCGCCGGCGATCGAGACGGCGCCCGTCGTCGAAGCGCCCCCCATCGTCCAGCGCCACGACCGGCGAGCGACGGCCAGACACAAGGTGGCGCTGGCTGAAAAGGCCCCGCCCAGCGGGTCGGCCGCCCGCGCGGTCGAGGCCGCACCCAGCGGCCCGGGCGCCGAGTTGATGGTCGAGGCCATGGAGGCCCGCCGGGCCGGCAAGATGGCGCGCGCAGAGCGCCTGCTGGCCGAGTATCGCCACCGCTATCCGAACGGTGTCCTGCAGGAGGAGGCTTTGGCCTTGTCGCTGGAGGCAGCGGCCCTGCGCGGCGACACCGATTCGGCAGCCGAGCTGGCGCAGGAATACCTGCGGCGCTTCCCGGCTGGGCGATTTGGCGCGCGCGTACGACAGGTGGTAAAGACCTTGCCGCGTTGATGTCCAGCGGCCGTCTCCTTGCTCTGGGCCTGACGGCCTGGATCCTCGCGGGCTGCGGTCGCTATCTGGAGATCGGTCAGCGGGCCATCGAGCCGGTCATGGACGGCGGGATCGATGCCGTGCCGTCGGATATCGCTGACACGTCGGGCCCGCCCGCCGACGCCACCGACCAGGCGCCCGGCGAGACGACGATGGGCGGCGTGCTGTGGCAAAGCACCCTGGAGACGGGTGATCTTTCGGAGTGGGATCG